>JBAUGC010000940.1:0-7087 GCA_049679485.1 Xanthobacteraceae bacterium | reverse complement strand
CGTCGAGGCGATCCGCCAGCTTGCCGCCTATGCCGAGCGCCTGACGGAGGCGGACCATTTCGGCGAGATCGAAGACCACATTGTGCGGATCGGCGCCGGCGAATATCTGGCGCAGATCCTGGGCGGCATTCCGATGAGCCAGGGCGAGATCGTGCGTCTCGCCGACCTTGGGCTTGCTCCCGCGGCAGTCGCGGCGCGGATCACGCCCGCGGTCGAGCAGCTGATCGCTCAAGGCAACACCGCGCCGCGTCGCGCGCGCCTCGTCGAGCTGATGAAATTTGGACAACATGACGCGACCGTTGGCGCCAGCGGTCTCGACGACACGCTCGAATCCATTCGCGAGGAGATGCGCAAGTTCGCCGAAGGCCAGGTGGCGCCGCACGCGCAGCAATGGCATCTGCGCAACCAGTACATTCCGCTCGAGGTCATTGCGCAAATGTCCGAGCTCGGCGTGTTCTCACTGACCATCCCCGAGGATTACGGCGGCATGGGGCTCGGCAAGGAATCGATGTGCGTCGTCTCCGAGGAGCTGTCGCGCGGCTATATCGGCGTCGGCAGCCTCGGCACCCGTTCCGAGATCGCGGCGGAGCTCATTCTCGGCAGCGGCACCGAAGATCAAAAGCGCAACTGGCTGCCAAAGATCGCGTCCGGCGAGGTGCTGCCGACGGCGGTGTTCACCGAGCCGAACACCGGCTCCGATCTTGCCTCGCTGAAAACCCGCGCGGTGCGCGAGGGCGGCGGTTACAAGGTTTACGGCAACAAGACCTGGATCACACACCCCGTGCGCGCCGATCTGATGACGCTGCTCGTGCGCACCAATCCGAGCGAGAAGGGTTATCGCGGCCTTTCCATGCTGCTGGCGGAAAAGCCGCGCGGCGACGACGAGTTTCCGTTTCCGGCTGCTGGTATGTCGGGGACCGAGATCGAGGTGCTCGGCTATCGCGGCATGAAGGAATACGAGATCGCCTTCGATGGCTTCAAGGTGAAGGCCGAGAATCTCCTCGGCGGCGTCGAGGGGCTCGGCTTCAAGCAGCTGATGGCGACCTTCGAATCCGCTCGCATCCAGACTGCGGCACGTGCCGTCGGCGTGGCGCAGGCGGCGCTTGAGGAAGCGCGCAGCTACGCGCTCACCCGCGTGCAGTTCTCCGAGCCGATCGCCAATTTCCCCCGTGTCGCCGACAAGCTCGCGATGATGGCGGTCGAGATCATGATCGCGCGCCAGCTCACCTACTATGCCGCGCGGCAGAAGGATTCCGGCCGCCGCTGCGATCTCGAAGCCGGAATGGCCAAGCTGCTCGCCGCCCGGGTCGCGTGGGCGGCCGCCGACAACGCCGTGCAGATCCACGGTGGCAATGGCTTTGCGCTTGAATTCCCGATTTCGCGGATTCTGTGCGACGCCCGCATTCTCAACATTTTCGAGGGCGCCGCCGAAATCCAGGCACACGTGATCGCCCGGCGTCTGCTGGATGGCAGCAACTAAGCCTGACCGTCGGGCGAATGCTGCAACAACGTTATCAGGTTCGGAGCTCGGCCGGCACCTTGCCGCCATTCTCAGCGAGCTTGATCATGACCTGTTTGTGCAACCAGATGTTCATAGTCGCGGAATCGTTCGTATCCCCGGTATAGTGCAATTCCTTTGCCAGCTCTTTGCGCGCCGGAAGGCTGCTGTCGAGATCGAGCAGCTTCATCAGGTCTACAATCGATTTACGCCAGTCGAGTTTCTCTTTGTTCCGGCTTGCGAGCTGTACCAGCACCGATTCGACATCAACTTGAGACAGCGGCGAAACCGAAGGCGCCGCGGGACTGGCACTTGAGCCGGGTGCGCCTGAACCGGCGGAGGCACCTGCTGTGGCCGGCGCCGGCTCAGCCTTGGCTGCGTGACCAAAAATGGCGGACACGATATTTCCGAAGATACTCATGGCTTGCTCCTTTCGTCGCGGAGATGTTTCCCCTGAGGCTGCCGCGGCGCAGCACGGCAGCCTCAGGGGTCTGCACGAGATCAGCTTCGCGGGCCGCCGCCGGGGTCAGAGATGACTCGCGCGGCAACCAGCCGGTTCCACACGAAGAGCACGATCACGGCGCCCACTGTTGCGCCAATGATTCCTGCTCCCTGATCGGGACGGTACCAGCCGATCATCTGGCCGATGAATGTGGCTAGAAACGCTCCCGCTATACCGAGAACAGCGGTGAGAATAAAACCCGATGGATTGTTGGGACCCGGAGAAAGTAGGCGCGCTACGATACCGGCAACCAACCCGATGACGATAATCCAGATGATACCCACGATTTGGACTCGCTCGTGCAGCAGCGCTGTAGCCGCGGAGATGTACCCGCGGGCATTCTCGAACGGTCTTCCAGCGCAGGGCGTTCTCGCGCAGGAAGATCTCTTCAGTCCACGTCAGACCAGACGCGCGGCTTCCTGCTCCGTTGGCAGCCGTCCGTTTGGTGTCAATTGATCGACGACGCCGGGCAATTGCTGGCTGAGGCCATTGAGCAAATCGTCGCGCGACATCCCGGAATATGACATGAGAGTGTTGATCCGATCCGCGCCAAGCGCGCTCGCCAGATCGTTAGGCGAAATCGTCTTGTTCGGCCCGGAACCGATCCAGGAATGGGCGACGTCACTTTGGCCGGTCTGCTGAAATTGTTTGAGCAGATCGTTCAACCCGCCGCTCAAGACGCCGCCGGCAGCGCCACCGGCAAGCAGGCCGCCCAGTCCGCCTTTCAGTAGATCGCCGAGACCGCCGCCGCCCGGACTAGTACTTTGCGTCCCGGCGTTCGTGCCGGTCGAAGCGCCTGCGCCGGCCGGGGCGCCGGTAAAGCTCTTGATGGCCTTGTAGGCTATCAATCCGAGCACCGCCATGGTGATTGGAGACATACCGCCGCTGCCGCCGCCGGGCTTGCTTTGCCCGCGTGGTCCGTTTTGCATGCCGTTGAGAACGTCGAGCAAACCCATGTTTGCCTCCCTGTTCAATCAAGATTCTGCTTTATGGTCGCTCCGCAGTATTTCGGTTATAAGGCAAGCATATTCACTTTCTCGTGTGCCCGAGCCGGCAGTTCTTTCTCAATGTATGAAAATACAAATCGTTTTTGATCGTAATTGCGGATTTAATGAAATCCTATTGACTTTCGGGCAGTGCGACGTCCGGAAGCTTTTGCCAGCTTCCTGAATTGGCGCGTCCGCCAAACGACCAGCAGCCCTCCGCCGCGCTGACGCGCGGAAGCACTTTCCAATCGGCAAAAACAGAGCGGTGGGAAGCTTAAGCCGTCGCGGCGACCGTTTGCTGATCGCGCCTTCGTCCACTGGACCGACCGATCCGCGCCAAGGAACGGCGCGCACCAATCTTCTCGAACTCTGGCGAGCGCGCCTACTGGATCGGTCTAATTGAAATTTGGCTGCGGGCCCGGCAGCTGATCTTGCTCCACCATTCGCCGAAGCCCTGCCGGGTCGAGAACCGTCAGCGATTGCCTGTCGAATTTGATCAGGTGTTTGTTGCGGAATGCCTTGAGCACCAGATTGACGTATGGCGCCGTTACGCCCAACGCGTCGGCGATGTGAGTTTGCCGCAGGGGAATATCGACGGTTTGATTACTCACGACGCGATGCTTCGTGAGCCTGTCCATCAATTCCAGGATCAAACGGGCGACGCGTCGATCTGCCTTGCGCCGGCCAAGGTCAAGAATCAGGTGGTCGAGCCGATGCATCTCTTCGACGCGGCGCTTTAAAAAGCTTTCACGCGCGTCCGGGTATTCAACCAGCGCCTCCCATAATCCAGCGCGGTCAAACGTCCGGTAGCGAACCGATGTTACAGTTTCCACATCATGATAGATACGGTTCTCGAAAAGTGCGTTGGTCGACACCAGATCGCCTGGCAACAGGAATGAATGGATTTGGCGCCGGCCGCTGGGTAAGTACTCGACGGCTGCGGCCCAGCCGTCGCAGATAATCGGCACGCCGCCGGTTTGCTCTTTCGAACGGAACATCGGTTGTTGGGCGGTGGTGCTTTTCTCAAGCTGCGCAAGCGGCTGCCGATTTGAAATTGGAGCTTCAATGCTCGCGTCAACCGAGACGCGACACAGGCCCAACCCGCGCATTGCACAATCTCGACATCCCGATTTTCGCTTAGTTGGAAAATCGGAGCCAGGGGCGGAGGGTGGGACGACCTTCATGGATTTTGGGATCTCGATGCTCATGAGGTGAAACGGCAGCGCCCATGTCGCAGAGTGCTCCGAATATCGAAGCTGTCTGGATCGCGTCAAAGTTGCAAAGGAGAGCGCGAATCATTGACCGGTCAGTTATCCTATCGCGCCGATCATTTAGGCTGCAAATTCAAATTCGTCATGCGCTGCTACACTGGCCAAGTCATCCGCAAGTTTTTCAGATCGTCGCAGCTTCGGAGCGGACGTCTGTATTTGAGGCCGGCGTCCGAACACCAAGGGACACCCGCACGGGGTGGACGCCTTGCGATCCGGGCAGGATTTCGCCTGACGTCTGCGCCGCGCGATTCCGTGTCTCATGCCCGCCGGAATCGCGAAATCCGGCGTAGCCGGGTCGCTCAATCGGGGCTACAACAGCGCCTATGTCCGAGTTTCTCTCTCACGGCCTTGTCCCGATCGCCATCGGCGCGGTAGCGGTCGTCCTGCTGCTGGGCCTCATCAACATGATGCGCGGCGGGTCTGGCAACACCTCGCAGAAGCTGATGCGATTGCGCGTGCTGCTGCAGTTCGTCGCCATCGTCATCATCATGTTCACCATCTGGGTAATGGCGAAATAGGCCATGGTTGTCCTCAATAAAATCTATACCCGCACCGGAGACGACGGCACGACTGCGCTCGGCACCGGCGCGCGGCGCAAGAAATACGATCTGCGGGTCGCCGCCTACGGCACGCTCGACGAGGCCAATGCCGCAATCGGAATCGCGCGGCTGCATACCAGCGGCGAACACGCGATCCATAATGCGCTGTCGCGCATCCAGAACGATCTGTTCGACCTTGGCGCTGACCTTGCGACGCCGGACAGGGGTAAAGGGCCGGCCGGCGCACGGCTCACGGCGACTGCGGCGCAGGTGACGTGGCTCGAGAACCAAATCGACCGGCTCAATGCCGAACTCGCGCCACTGCGAACGTTCGTCCTGCCGGGCGGCTTTCCCGCGGCGGCATATCTACATCTCGCCCGCACCATCTGCCGGCGCGCCGAGCGGCTGATTGCCGAACTGATGGACCAGCCGGGCGAAAGCGTCACGCCCGAGGTGTTGCAATACGTCAACCGGTTGTCGGATTATTTGTTCGTTGCCGCCCGTTACGCCAACGACAAGGGCGCGCGCGACGAGCTTTGGCAGCCGGGCCAGAACCGGTAATCCAAAACAAAAAGCTACAGCAGGGGGAGGGGGCCCGATGGGCCGGCTCGAAGGCAAGGTTGCGATTGTCACCGGTGCAGCAAGCGGCATCGGCCGCGCCAGCGCGATTTTGTTTGCGCGCGAGGGCGCCCGGACGGTCATCGTCGATCAAAAAGCCGAAGCCTTGAACGACACCGCGAAAGCGATGGCGCAATATGGCAGCGACGTGCAGACCGTCGCCGCCGATACGAGCAACGAGGACGACGTCAAAGCCTATATCGACCGTGCCGTTACGAGCTTTGGCGGGCTCGATGTTGTTTATGCGAACGCCGGCATCAGCGGCGGGCTCGTTCCGCCGCCGCTTCTGGAGCAGACGGCGGAGAATTGGCTGCGCGTCCTGCAGGTCAATCTGGTCGGCACATTTCTCGCCATCAAACATGCCGCCCCGCACATGATCGCCAAGGGCCGCGGCTCGATCATTCTCACTGCCTCGGTCGCAGGCTTGCGCGCCAATGCCGGCGGCGCGCCCTACAGCGCGAGCAAGGCCGGCGTCGTCAGTCTGGCGCAGACGGCGGCGAACGCGCTGCTCGGGACCGGCGTCCGCGTCAATGCGATCTGTCCCGGTCTGATCGAAACCGGCATGACGCGCGAACTGTTCGAGCGGGCGCGGGAACGAGGCACCGAGGACAAAATCGGTCAGCTCAATCCCCTGCAGCGTCCCGGCCGGCCGGAGGAGATCGCCGCCATGGCGCTGTTTCTGGCCAGCGACGAGTCGTCCTACGTCAATGGCATGGCCTTTCCGGTGGACGGCGGGCTCTCGAGCACACTGCCTTTCACCCGGCCGATCCGTTGACCGCAAGCGCGGCCGCCGGTACTTTCTCGCACCGCAGCATCGCCGGGACCTAAAGCAGCGGAAATACGAAACAAATTGAAATTGGCCATGAAGATTCTCGTGCCCGTAAAGCGGGCTATCGATAAGGACGTGAAAATCCGGGTCAAATCTGACGGCTCGGGCGTTGAACTTGCCAACGTCAAAATGTCGATGAATCCGTTCGATGAGATCGCAGTCGAGGAATCGCTCCGGTTGAAGGAAGCAGGCAAAGCAACCGAGATTGTCGCAATTTCAATCGGCCCCGCGCAGGCGGCCGAGACAATCCGCACCGCACTCGCTATGGGCGCCGACCGCGGCATTCTGGTTAAGGCCGACGGCGTCGTCGAGCCGCTGGCGGTGGCAAAAATCCTCAAGGCGATCGCCGACGCGGAACAGCCGGGCCTCATTATTATGGGCAAGCAGGCGATCGATGACGACAGCAATCAGACCGGCCAGATGCTGGCCGCGCTGCTCGGCTGGCCGCAAGGCACCTTCGCGTCGAAGGTAGCGATCGAAGGCGATGCGCTGATGGTGAGCCGCGAGGTCGACGGCGGCCTGCAGACCGTGAAGCTGAAAATGCCGGCGATCGTGACCACCGATCTGCGCCTGAATGAGCCGCGCTACGCGTCGCTGCCCAACATCATGAAGGCGAAGAAAAAGCCGATCGATGACAAGACCGCCGCCGATTACGGGGTCGATATCAAGCCGCGGCTCGAAGTGGTCAAAACCACCGAGCCGCCGGTGCGTAAAGCCGGCGTCAAAGTGAAAAGCGTCGCCGAACTTGTCGACAAGCTGAAAAACGAGGCGGGGGCGATCTGATGCCGACGCTCCTCCTTGCCGAGCACGACAACAAGTCGCTCAAGGACGCGACCAGCAAGGC
>JBAUGC010000939.1:0-7053 GCA_049679485.1 Xanthobacteraceae bacterium | reverse complement strand
TCCCAGTCCAGCGAGGGTTATCTCGCAGACCGGTCGTAATGCCGGCCGGGCGTAGTTTCCCAAAGCCGCCCGGGAGCGGAGTGTATCGTTCCGCCCGCGGGTACCGCACTCGCTCCGCATTCGGGAGTACCCTCGGCCGAAGGCGTCCTTCACTGAGCGAGATTCGCTCATAGTTACACAATTAGTGACTATAAGTCAAGGAAAACGCGACTGGCTGCAGCGGCCATGCTATGCTTCTTCGCAGGCTCCACGCCTTCACGTTTACTTGCATCGGGCCGTTTACCGGCTATCTTGCCAGCCATGACGATTGCCGAACTCATTTACGAACAGGTGAAAAAGCTGCCCGATCAGGCCGCGCGCGAAGTGCTCGATTTTGTCGGGTACATCCGCGAGCGAAGCGAGCGCAGCGATTGGCACGACCTCATGAACGCGCAGTCGGCATCGCTCACACGCGTGTGGGATAATTCCGAAGACCAAGTTTGGGACAATGCATAGGCGCGGCGATCTGCTGCTAGTGCCGTTTCCCTTCACCGATCTTTCAGCAACAAAGCGCCGGCCTGTAGTGGCCCTGACCTCGCCGGACAGTTACGGCGATTTCATTGCTCTGCCGGTGACGTCCCGTCCTCAGGCGGAGAACGGTATTCCGATTGCTCCATCCGAGTTGACTCAAGGGAGACTGCCTGCACCTAGCTGGATTCGCACCGATCGCATTGTCACGCTCAATGCAAGCCTGGTCGTAAGGTCCATAGGACAAGTCAGCGACAAGGTTCTCGATGCGGCCGTTGCGAGGTTTTGTAGCGTCATTGGCTATCGGCAAACCGATGTATGATCGCGACAACATCTCTTACGAAGCAGATGTTGTTAAACCTGGAAAACCTTCTGCACTTCATCGCCGAAGTGATTGATCACTTTGATGCAGATGCGCCCATGTTCGGGGCGTGGGAAGGGGCGTGAAATTGTGGAGTTCAGTTCCGCCCACGCGGTTTCGTCTATTTCGGCCTTCAGTGCACGTTTGAGCCCATCGTAGGGATCATCGCCGACGAAATAGGCCTGCCGCACAAAGAAGCTCTCTTCATCATAATCGTGGTCGATGAACCACGCGGCAACATCGTTCATTAATTCCTTGCCGCCGGAGGATCGGACCTCTCCTGTGGTCGGGTCAAAAATATCCATGCCGCGGATTTCGACCTGCAGCTCGTCGCCTTTGCGTTTGTGAATAACGATGTCGGGCTCGCCAAACACCACGAACAGATTACCTGCACCGGTGGCCTTGAGCTTGTCGGCCATGCGCAGGTCTTGGTTCATGCGCGCCTTGAGTACAGTGAGCGAGCCGAAATTCAGCCGCGTGTCGTCCACTTCCGGCGCAAAGGCGAAACCGCAAATTATGAGCGCATCGAAAAGATCAGCAGCCTCGCGCGCGGCGCGCCGTACCAGATCGTAACCGACGGTGTCGTATTCTGGGCCGATACAGACCGCGGCGCGCTTGCTCTCGCCCTTCTCCTGATAGCGGCCCTCGAATTGGATCATGCCGGAGCGTGACGCAAACGGCTTGAGCCATTCGAATTTCAGCGTTTCGCCCTTCTTGGTGTTCTGCACGCCTGCCGCTTTGAGGTTCTCATAGACCACCTGCGCGAAGTCGGTGATGACCTCACCACTTTTTTCGTCATGGCCGGACTTGTTCCGGCCATCCACGTCTTCCTTCGCGGCGCTTGGTATGAGTGTGGACAAATGAAACCATGACGGATATTGTTGGCGAAAGGATCGTTCGCTGGCGGCTTACCTGTGAGTTCGCCCTCTTTGTCTGCGCCCGCCGCACTGTCTTTGAGAAGATAATAGTCGTATCTCGCACCCATCAAACGACCGCGCGCGAGTGTCAGCGCCACACGGCTTGCGTCGATCGTGATCCACCGCCGGCCCCATTGTTCTGCAACATAGGCTGTCGTTCCCGAACCGCACGTTGGATCGATCACGAGATCGCCAGGGTTCGTACACATCAAAATGCAACGTTCGACCACTTTTGTGTTCGTCTGCACAACGTAGATTTTTTCATCGGTGAACGCTCCAGTTTGAGTATCGGTCCAAACATTTGCGAAAGGCGTGACACTAAAATCATCAAGGAACCGCACGTATGCAAGCGAGTTTGGCGTGGGAAACGCTAGTCGGTTCGCTCGCTCCAAACGCGTCATTCCCTGTTCATTTGTTTTCCAAAAGGCCCGACCCGGCCGAAATTGATGACCCTCAACCCGACCATAAAGGAAGCTTTATCTCCTCCGCTGCGCGACGTTAGATTGTCGTGTCGATAGATTCTTGCTCCTTCTGGAGAATGTCCGTTTCGTTCCTCGGAATCGAGTACGCGCCGAATTCCATTTGCTAATTCAATCCGCGTAAAACGCCCGCCAATGTCGTCCTCAATACCTTTCGCTTTATAAAGCTGTCTGTATCTGGATTTAGCGCTTTCAATTTCCCTTGCATACATGAGGAGGTAGTTACCCGCCGAGCCGAGAAACGAGCCGCCGAGATTAGATGTTGTCTTGAAGAAAACCTGAGAGACAAAGTTTTGAGGCAAGAAAACTTCGTCGAGCGTCCCCCTTAACAGGTGGACGTTTTCTTCGCCGATTTGGACAAAAATGTACCCGGTTGGACTAAGCAATTCTCGGGCGACCACAAGCCGATCGCGCAAGTAGCCGAGATAAGAATTGATTCCATCCTTCCACGTATCGCGAAAGGCGCGAATCACCTCGGGTTCACGAGACACGCTAGCTTCGTTTCCCTCATTGACCTCGCGGCTCTTTGTTGACGGTTGCCAATTCGAATTGAAGCGAATCCCATATGGTGGGTCCATGTAGATACACTGTACCTTGCCGCGCAGTCCTTCTCGCTCAGCAAGTGAGGCCATCACTAAGAGCGAGTCGCCGAGGATCATCCGGTTCGACCAGTTGCCCTCGTCGTGGTAGTAGCTGGCAGTGGCGTCTTCCTTCCAGCCTTCGGGAAGTCCGTTGAAGTCGTGGAAGAAGTCGAATTGCGGCGCGGCGTCCTTGCTCCGCTCCCTGGTCTGGCGGCGCAAATCCTCGATGATCGCCTGCGGCTTGATTTTCTCCTGGATGTAGATCGGCGGCGCATCGACTTCGAGCGGATCGGGCTCGACATCCTTGCCGCGCCAAACAAGCTGTGGATCGAGATCGGGATTGCGCGGCCAGCGCAGTTTCTTTATCGCCTTGTCATCGTCGTCAATGAGTTTTTGGTTCTCAGCGGTGGGAATGTTTTTCCGCTTCGCTTCCTTGTGCCTATAGGTCTCGACTTCGGCTTTGCCGGCGGCCTTGTTTTTCGTCCTCTTTGGCGATTTGGCCATGACGTCACTCTTGACACGATTCAGCGTTCGTCGGCAGAATCCATGCCTTGCTTATCGATCGGCAGGAAGACGTGGATGGCCGGAACAAGTCCAGCCATGACGAACCGGGTTGATTTTGTGCTTCGCTTGTCACGCCGCGACTAAGCTCCGCAGGCGTTCGCGGATGGCCTTGTCAACGTCATACGGCGCGTCGGTAAATTCCATGAAACCCCACCGCCCAAACTGCCCCGACGCATTGACTGCCGGCACCCACGCCTTCTGCATCGTGTCGGCCTTGGCGGCATCGGAATCGTCGCGGGCGCCTTTGATCTCGACGACGAGATTAACTGGGCCGCCATCGCCGTTCGCCACCCGTACGATGTAATCGGGACGATATTTTCGCGTGCCACCCTTGTAATCGTAAGGCACCTCGAAGTTCAGACTATGATTTTTCACGTAGGCAATGACTTCGTTCATTCCCTCGATGCGCTCGGCAAAGCCCGCTTCCCAATCACGATCATAGACCACGTAGTTCAGATGACATTTGTCAGGCTTCGTCTTGAAAATTGTAACCTTCGACGTAGTGAAGTCGACGTGCCGCGTCGAGCCTTCCGTGTTGTATGCATTAAGCACCGGCAGCAGAATCGTGTGACCGTTCGCTGATGCCTCGGTCGAAGGCAGGATCGCGCGCCAAATCTTTTCAACCGCGCGAATGGCAAGGGAATGCCATTTGAGGAACTGGGGGCGGAACTCGCCCTTGCATTCGAGACACTCCGCAAACCATTGATCGGTGATGCGGACGAGTTCCGGGTAACGCCAGACCTCTAAATTCCCATCCGCGTCTTTCAGCCGCTCGCGGAGCAGCAACCCCGCCACATCGAAGATCACTGATTTAAGCCGCAGCTTGTCGGCATCCTGCCGCAGATCGAAAGTAATGCCCTCGCCGATCAGCGGCTCGCTTTGCGTTACGGTCGGAATGTCGTCGGGCGTCAGCACGAGATGACTGTCAGCGGTGAACACCGGCTTGAGGGGCTTGCGGGGAAAAACTACGCGATAGCCTTCGACATTAGGGAAGTGGATTTCGCGTGCGGCACGATCCTCAATCGCCCTAACGCGCGTCACGCGCGGTGGCGGCTTCGGCGCTGTCGCGGTCCCTTGCTGGGCAAAGGAGAACGGGACACCAAGAACGTCGGCATATTCGACAGGGAAGTGCCCGGTCTTGGGGTCCGTTTCGTAGGACATGCGTCGCAGCCCGCGGCCGACAACCTGCTCGCACAACAACTGAGTCCCAAAAGCGCGTACACCCATTATGTGGGTCACGGTGTTGGCATCCCAGCCTTCGGTCAGCATCGACACCGAGACCACACAACGAATATTGGCGCCGAGACGGTCGGGGCGACCGACTGTGTTCATGACCTCGCGAAGGATGTCGGCGTCCGTCAGTTCGTCGGGATTGCGGGGGTCGCCGCGCAATCGTAACTCGCGTTTGAACTCTTCGATCTCTCGCCCGGCAATCCGTCTGAA
Source organism: Xanthobacteraceae bacterium (assembly GCA_049679485.1). Classification (GTDB taxonomy): domain Bacteria; phylum Pseudomonadota; class Alphaproteobacteria; order Rhizobiales; family Xanthobacteraceae; genus BOG-931. The sequence goes on along the minus strand of JBAUGC010000939.1, from coordinate 2,201 downwards.
ATCGTCAGACAGCGCCTCTCCGGATTCCAATTGTTCGCTGTCAATGAGCAGTGTGGGAAAGCGCGGCCGCCAGCGTCCGTTCTCGTCGACATTGGAAAACAGACGCAGCGCACCCTTGACCACGCGCGTCTGCTTTTTGTCACTCTCACCCTCGGTGATTTCGTAGCCGGATATCCAGTCGTAAACGAGCTTTGAGGTCGCCGTGTTATTGCAGACGACAATGAAAACCGGTGGGCGGCCAAGTTCCGGCTCTTTCTCCCACAAACCGTAAACCGTCTCATAGTGCTTATAGAGCGCTTCGATGGCCTGCCCGAGCAAGTGGGGCAGGTTCTGCGGGTCCATCGCGCTCTTGGCTTGCTTGCCGCGTCCCTTCGCGGGCAATGCGCGCGGATTGTCCTTGCGAATGACGTTGTACACGTCACGGAATTTCGGCAACTCGCCCTGAACCGCGTCGTCGAGCACCGGCAGACGCGGCACTTTCACGATGCCGCTCTCGATTGCATCCATCAGGCTGAAATCGGAGACGACCCATGGAAACAACGTGCCCTCCGGATAGCCTGAACCGCGCAGAAAAAACGGCGTTGCGGACAAGTCATAAATCGCATCGATGCCGAGCTTACGCTCGAACGCCTCAAGTCCGCTGATCCAGACGCGCGCGGCCTCTTCGTTCTTCTTAGCCTCCTCCTTATCCTCACCGGTCAGGTCTTCGTCATCCTCACCGCCTACCTTGTGGCGATAGCAATGGTGCGCCTCGTCGTTCAGCACGATGATGTTCTTGCGCCCCATCAGTTCGGGCGCGACCCGCGCAATCATTTCGCCTTCAGTTTCGGTGAAACGCTTCTCACCTTCGCGGCCACCCAGTATTTGCCGATTCAACTTGGAGACCTGTTCCTTCTCGCGCAGCATGAAGGCGTGATAGTTGGTGATGACAATCCGCGCCCTGCGAACCGCGTCCATCAGATCAGACGGGACCAGGTCAAAATATTCGTAGGTGTTGCTCGGATCGCCGGGGTTTAAGACTCTGAGGCGGTCGCGAATCGTGATGCCGGGCGTAACGATCAAAAACGCGTCGGAGAATTTTTTAGAGTCCGGACGGCGCGCTTTGTTAACTGCCTGCCACGCAATGATCATCGCCATGACGGTGGTCTTGCCCGCACCCGTCGCCATCTTGCAGGCGAGACGATAAAGGCCGGGGTTTGCCTCGGCGTTTGCGTTTTTAATGTCTTCGCTGAATTTCTCAGGCGCGACTTCGGTGAGCCAAATCAGCGTTTCGATCGCTTCGCACTGACAGAAGAATTGCTTGCGCTCGCGATTGGGATCGCGCCAATGCAGGAGAAGACGTTGCGTCTCCGGCGTTACACCCCATTGGCTTGGCGGCAACTCGCGCCATTGATCGACTTCGATGCGAATGGCGTTGACGAGCGTATTGCTGGTGGTCTTTTCCTCAAGTGCCAGTTCGCGTTGACGCGGACCGCGTCGTGGAGCCGCCGGAACGGGCACGACCTGAACGCTCTCGCGACGCCCCGGCAGCTTCTTTCCGGTCGGCTGCCCCTCTTCGTCCAATTCGAAATGCCATTGCGGCTTTTCGAATGGCGAATTGATGATCGGGTTGTCGGTGAATCCCATTCCTTGCCTCACGGCGTATTTACGCGTGAGGCGGGGAGTCTGCAACCTTTAGAAGAACCCCAGCCTGCGACTGATTGGGTCGCTCTCTACACCGGCCGCAACAGCGGCTTTCTCGGATCGACGAGCTTAAACTCGATCGGTGCCTGCCCGAAAATGCCGATGACGGCCGGCTCCTTCTCGCCGCTTTTGACCCCGTCGTAATGCGGCGTGTGCGCGACGCGGCGGACGAAGCCGCCGGCCGGCACCGGAACGGTGGCCGCCGGCTCAAACGTTTCGCCCGAATTCACCCACCAGGTGCCTGACAGGACAAAGCAGAGCCGGTCGGTGACGTAGCTGTGCGGCGCGCTCATATAGCCGGGGTGCCATCGGATCACCACCACGTAAGGCCCGGGCCGGTCGGTCGCGCCAAACAGCGGCGCAGTTTCGACCGAACGCGGCGGCGCGCCGGGAAGCGCCGGCTTCCATTGGTATTGGTCGGGCAGCGTGACTTGGGTCTCGTTCGGGTCGATCGCCGCCGCGGGACTGCTGAGGAGAGATGCCGGCAGCGCGGCAAGAAGCGGTGCGAACAATAGCCC
>JBAUGC010000938.1:0-4696 GCA_049679485.1 Xanthobacteraceae bacterium | reverse complement strand
CCACGCCGGAAACGAGGTGCCGCGTTTTCGGATGCTTCGGGTCGCCGAAGGAAAGCGCGTTGAGGCAGGCGATCGGCCGCGCCCCCATGGTGAACACATCGCGCAAAATGCCGCCGACGCCGGTCGCCGCGCCCTGATAGGGCTCGATATAGCTCGGGTGGTTGTGGCTTTCCATCTTGAACACGACAGCAAGCCCGTCGCCGATATCAATGACGCCGGCGTTCTCGCCCGGCCCCTGGATTACCCATGGCGCCTTGGTGGGGAGCGTGCGCAGATGGATCTTCGACGATTTGTACGAGCAATGCTCGTTCCACATCGCCGAAAAAATGCCGAGCTCGGTGAAGCTCGGCGTGCGGCCGATGAGCTTGACGATGCGCTCGTATTCGTCGGGCTTAAGCCCGTGCTGGGCGATCAGCTCTGGGGTAATCGCAGGTTCGTTGGAAATCACGCGATTGTTCTAGTCCGCTATCCCGGCGATTTCATCCGCCATGGCCGGGCTTGTCCCGGCCATCCACGCCTTATTTTGTGCATGTAAAGACGTAGATGCCCGGGACAAGTCCGGGCAAACGGCACCACTCACGCGGCCAATTTAAAGTGATCCACCAGCCCCGCGAACAGTCCGCGCCCGTCGGTCCGCCCCATCGACGCTTCGACGTGGTTTTCCGGGTGCGGCATCATTCCGAGTACGTTGCCACGGTCGTTAATGATTCCGGCGATCGCGTTCATCGCGCCGTTGTGGTTCCAGTCCGGGTCGATCATGCCGTCGGGCGAGGCATAGCGGAACAGCACCCTGCCCTCGCCTTCGAGCCGCGCGATCGTCTCCCCATCGGCGATATAGTTGCCCTCGCCATGCGCCACCGGCACGCGGATCACCTGGCCGGCGTTATAGCCGCGGGTGAACGGCGTGTCGGAGCGCTCGACGCGCAGATAGACGTCGCGGCAGATAAAGCGCAATTGGGTGTTGCGCATCAACACGCCGGGAAGAAGCCCGGCCTCGCAGGCGATCTGAAATCCGTTGCACACGGCGAGCGCAAGACCGCCTTGTTGGGCAAAAGCGGCTACCGCTGCCATGATCGGCGCACGCGCCGCAATCGCGCCGCAGCGCAGGTAGTCGCCATAGGAAAAACCGCCGGGAATGACAACGAGATCGGTGCCGGGCGGCAGCGCGGTTTCGGCATGCCAGACCATCGCCGGCTCCCGTCCCGAGATCAGCCGCAGCGCCCGCGCCATATCGCGCTCGCGATTGATGCCCGGGAAGACGAGTACGGCAGACTTCATGGCGATCTTAGTGCGGCAGCATTATCCGGTGACCTCGACGCGGTAATTTTCGATCACGGTATTGGCGAGGAGTTTCTCCGCGGCGCTCTTGAGCGCGGCCTCGGCGCCGGCGCGGTCAGCACCTTCAATCTCGATGTCGAACACCTTGCCCTGGCGGACGCTGGCGATCGCGTTCACACCGAGCGAGCGCAACGCACCTTCGATCGCCTTGCCCTGCGGATCGAGGATGCCGGATTTGAGCGTGACGAAGACACGGGCTTTCATGGTCCAGGCTCCACCCTCGCCCCTCAATAGGCATGAGTCGCCGCGGCTGCAACCGCCTCCGCGTCGTGCGACCGGAGCGAGTTATTTCAAGCCGGTATCGCGATAAATTTCCGACAGCGGCAAGGAAATGCCGAGCGAGGGCAATTCTAGCGACTCCGCGGCTGAGCAAACATGCCGCTCCGCGAACCCCGTGTCGCGGGCGAACACGACAACGTCAACAGCGTCCTGGGCGATTACAACATAGTGGGTGAGCGACCGGAGGCTCGTGTAGGCTGTGCGCTTCCAGCGCAGGTCACGCTCGGCTGTGGAGGGAGAGAGAATTTCAAAGGCGACAAGCACGTCCCGAGTTTCTCGGCTATAGGGAGCGCGTCTGACCGTTCCAGTGGGCAGAATAAAAACGTCGGGCTCCGGCAAGCTTGTATCCGATACTCTTACGCCGATACCGGGAATAGCCTCCCATGAGCGCGGCTGCTGTCGCTGGATATTTCCGAGAAGAATGGCAAGATTCCAAAGAATCTGCTGATGCAAGCCACTCGGCGACGCATTCAAGATCGGCTCCCCGTCGATCAGCTCCCATTTCTCATTGTCGGGACGCGTCTCGGTGAAGGAAAAATATTCCTCGACCGTCATTGGGCCAGTCTTGATCGTTGGAACGCCCACGACGCGAGCTCCGCGCTTAACCCTTGACGAGAACCGGACCGGCGCCTTGCGGCCGCTCGCCTTCGCTCATGATGCCGAGGCGCTTGGCGACCTCGGTATAGGCTTCGACCAACCCGCCGAGGTCGCGGCGGAAGCGGTCCTTGTCGAGCTTCTCATTCGACTTGATGTCCCACAGCCGGCAGGAATCCGGGGAAATCTCGTCAGCGACGACAATCCGCATCAAATCGTTTTCCCACAACCGTCCGGTTTCCATCTTGAAATCGACCAGACGGATACCGACGCCGAGGAACAACCCGGAAAGAAAGTCGTTGACGCGGATGGCGAGCGACATGATGTCGTCAATTTCCTGCGGCGTCGCCCAGCCGAACGCGGTGATGTGCTCTTCCGACACCATCGGGTCATTGAGCTGATCGTTCTTGTAGTAGAACTCGATGATCGAGCGCGGCAGTTGCGTGCCTTCCTCGATGCCGAGCCGCTGCGACAGCGAACCCGCGGCAACATTGCGCACCACGACCTCGAGCGGAATGATCTCGACTTCGCGAATGAGCTGCTCGCGCATGTTGAGCCGGCGGATGAAGTGCGTCGGAACCCCGATATCGTTGAGGTGCTGGAAGACGTATTCGGAGATCCTGTTGTTCAGGACCCCCTTGCCTTCGATCACCTGATGTTTCTTGGCGTTGAAGGCGGTCGCATCGTCCTTGAAGTGCTGGATCAGAGTTCCCGGCTCGGGTCCTTCATAAAGGACCTTCGCCTTGCCTTCATAGATGCGGCGACGGCGGCTCATCGGAGTATACCGTGGCTTGGTGAAATCCATGGAATGCCGTGGCTCCAGTTTTCGTATCGAGGTCCGCGGCGGCGGCAAGGGCACGCGACTCAAACGCTGCCCCTCCGCGACCGGAAAGCTAGCTGAACGCGACGCGGAGCACAATTGGCATAGACCTGCGCGGGCCAAGCCGCAACGATCATGTTCAGGCCATGTTCGGTTGGCGTGGCGGTTGCCTTGACGAGCCACCCTCGATATGCAAGGCGGCAGCGCTTCTGCTAGTTCCATTACCGGACATCGGGACGTAACAGTATGACCACGTTCGACAAGCGCGAGGAAGGCTTCGAGCAGCAATTCGCGCACGACGAAGCACTGCGCTTCAAGGCGACCGCGCGGCGCAACAAGCTCCTCGGCCAATGGGCCGCGGAAAAACTTGGGCTCAGCGGCGCGGAGGCGGAGAGCTACGCCAAGGCCATGGTCATGAGCGACGTCGAAGCGGGTACGCACGACGTGATCGGCAAGATCCGCAACGATTTCGCTGCCAAGGGCGTGGTGCAGTCCGGTCACCAGATCGGCCGCGTCATGACCGAGCTGATGGAAAAGGCGATCGCCGACGTCAAAGCCGGGAAATAACGCCCGCAGCGACGAGCCTTCCTTTCCAGCAAATGTAGCGCAGCGAACATCATGGCCATACCCGCGTTCACTCTTGCCCGCCGGCTGCGCGCCGGCGAAACCATATTCAGCGGCTGGTGCAGCCTGCCCTACCCACTGGTCGCCGAGACCATCGGCCGCGAAGGGTTTCCGGCGGTGACGATCGAAGGGCAACACGGGCTGTGGGACGTCGGCGCGATGCTCACCGGCATAGCTGCGGTGCGACAAGGCGGCGCGGCCCCAGTCGTGCGCGTGCCGGTCGGCGACTTTGCGCTCGTCTCCCGCGTGCTCGACTTCGGCGCCGAAGGCGTTATCGCCCCGATGATCAACACCGCCGCCGATGCGCGCGCCTTCGCCGCGTCGGCCAAATATCCGCCGGTCGGCGAACGAAGCTGGGGCCCGCATCGGGTGACTGCGCTGGCGGGGCTCGCCGATCAGTCGATCTATCTGCGCGAAGCCAACGATCATGTGATCACGCTGGCGATGATCGAGACCCGCACCGCGCTCGATAATCTCGAGGCGATCATCAACACGCCGGGCATTGACGGCTTATTCCTTGGACCATCCGATCTTTCGATCGCGCTTTCCGACGGCAAGAGTCTCGACCCGCTGGCGAAAGAGGTCGATCGCGAGCTCGACCGGATGGTCGCCGCCGCGCAGAAGGCCGGCAAGATTCCGGGCGCCTTTTGCCATACGGCCGAACGGGCGGCGGCGCTGGACAAGCGCGGCGTGCGCTTCCTCGCTGTCATGAGCGACATCGCGATGCTGCGCGCCGGTGCCGCCGCGGCGCTGAAGGTGCTTAAAGGCTCGTAATCACCCGCTCGAGCTGATCGAGCACCGCACCGGGGTCCGACGCCACGTCGTGGGCGGCGACTTCAATCACGTGGTAATCGCGGACGGCAAGCCACGCGCGTTTTGCCGCGCGGGCTTTTGTCGCTTCAGCGCTTTCCTCGGCGGGCATGAGGTCGATGACGACACGCAGCGGAAATGAGACAAAGTCGCAGATGTGTTGTCCGATCGGCGTCTGCCGCTTAAAGCCGCGGCCGGCGAAGCGGCGGTCGTTGACCAGCGCCTGCCACA
>JBAUGC010000937.1:0-16695 GCA_049679485.1 Xanthobacteraceae bacterium | reverse complement strand
GAATAGGGCAACACCACGCCGATCTTGATCGTTTCCGCGTGGGCCATTCCCAGCCCGCAAAACGCGAGCGGCAAAGCAGCAATTGCACCAATGATTTTCATGACAGGTCTCCTTGGCATTGTTTCCTCTGACGTAGCATTCTATTCCGGGCAGGTGCCCAAAGCGGTGCCTTGATTTTCCTTATTTTCGCACGCCGTTTTCGTGATAGCAAAATCGCCGTCAAGCAAAGCAAATGCCGCGGCGGTGTGACGCATCGCGAGCGGTTGGATTAAGCGGGGTCAGTAATGATCGTTACTAAACGCATCGATGGCAAGGCGCGCGCGGACCGGCTGGTCGCCGACGTGGCTGCCGCGACGGCGAAACTAAAAGTTGAGGCGGGCATTGCGCCCGGTCTTTGCGCCGTCCTTGTCGGCGAGGATCCGGCGAGCCAGGTCTACGTGCGCAACAAGGGCAAGGCGGCGACCGCCGCGGGTATCCAGAGTTTTCAGGAGACCTTGCCGGCGACCATCACTGAAGCCGAACTGCTGGCACTAATCGCCAAGCTCAACGCCGACGACCAGGTCGATGGCATTCTCGTGCAACTGCCGCTGCCGAAGCACATCGACCCGCAGCGCGTTATCGATGCGATAGATCCCCGCAAAGACGTTGACGGATTTCATGCGCAAAATGTCGGACAGTTGTGGAGTGGCGGACTGCGAAAGGCGCTGGTTCCCTGCACGCCCTATGGCTGCCTACTGCTGCTGCGCGACACGCTGCCCGCTTTGACCGGCGCCGATGCGGTCGTGCTCGGCCGCTCAAACATTGTCGGCAAGCCGATGGCGGCTTTGCTCCTCGCCGAGAGTTGCACGGTGACGATCGCGCACTCGAAAACGCGCGACCTTCCGGCCGTGCTTCGGCGCGCCGATATCCTCGTCGCCGCGGTGGGTCAGCCCGAGATGGTCAAAGGCGGCTGGATCAAGCCCGGCGCTGTCGTCATCGACGTTGGCATTAACCGGGTTGCGGCGTCTGAGGGAAAATCTAAGCTTGTTGGCGACGTGGCTTTTGCAGAGGCCCAAGGGATTGCCGGCTCAATCACCCCGGTTCCCGGCGGGGTCGGGCCGATGACCATTGCCTGTCTGCTCCGTAATACCTTAATCGCCGCGTACAGGCGCCGCAGCCGGGCCGAGCCCGACATCTGAAACGGCTAACGTCGAAATTATCTAAATATTTCAATGGTATAATATTTATACAAGCGCGTTGCGATAGCTCTCCTCGCGACGGTCGCCAAACTGGCTCTGAAGCGCTCTCCTCGAGGTGTTAGAAAATTTTCACCCTCCGCCTGTGGTGCCTGGAACATTGGTACGCCGAATGCGTTCGCGTTACGGCTCAGGAGGAGTTAAGTGAGGGGGAAGATCGAGGCCTAGCGGTCAAGCGCGGCTACGTGGCCGCCGCCGGCAAGTCTGGCCGTTTTCCCGTCGCTCGTCGTTCAGTCAGGTCCTGGTGCCGCCGCTCTCGTCCAGTGGCGCCGCGCCATTACGCACTCGGAGACGTCAATGCCCCGCACTTCCGGCGTAGCAGGCGCTACCAAAAAGAACGGCGCCGCTGCCGCGGCTGCTGCAGCTTCGCTCGCCAAAACCCAATCGGCCAATCTCAACGGTAGCGAGGCTTTGCAGCTGCAGGAGCTTTTGCATGCGCTTCAGGCGATGCGTGTTGGCGACTTTTCGGTCCGCATGGCCGGGCACCGGGTTGGCGTCATGGGCAAGGTCGCCGATACCTTCAACGAAATCGTTGCCGCCAATCAGCGTATGGCCAAGCAGCTCGAAAGGGTCGGCCAGGTGGTCGGACGGGAGGGCAAGACCCGCCAGCGTGTGCGTTTCGGTCTTTCCGAGGGTGCCTGGGGCGAGATGGAATCTTCCGTCAACTCGCTGATCGACGATCTCCTGTGGCCGACGACGGAAGTGACGCGGGCTATTGCCGCGGTCGCACAGGGCGATCTTCTCCGGACGGTTGCGCTCGACGTCGATGGCCGGCCGTTGCAGGGCGAGTTCCTCCGTTCGGCTGAGATCGTCAATACGATGATCAAGCAGCTCAACGTGTTCACCTCGGAGGTGACGCGCGTCGCCCGCGAAGTCGGTACCGAGGGCAAGCTCGGCGGTCAGGCGCAGGTGCGCGAAGTGACCGGGGTGTGGAAGGACCTCACCGAGAGCGTCAACTCGATGGCCTCGAACCTCACTGCCCAGGTTCGCAACATCGCCGAGGTGACGATCGCGGTGGCGAACGGCGACCTGTCGAAGAAGATCACCGTCGACGTCCGCGGCGAAATTCTGCAGCTCAAGGAAGCCATCAATACGATGGTCGATCAGTTGCGCTCCTTCGCCTCGGAAGTCACCCGCGTCGCTCGCGAGGTCGGCACCGACGGCAAGCTCGGCGGCCAGGCGATCGTGCCCGGTGTTGCCGGCACCTGGAAGGACCTTACCGACTCGGTCAACGCCATGTGCGGCAACCTCACCGATCAGGTGCGCAACATTGCGCACGTGACCACGGCGGTGGCCCGCGGCGACCTCTCGCGCAAAATCACCGTCGACGTCCGCGGCGAAATTCTTGAGCTCAAAGACACCATCAACACCATGGTGGACCAGCTCAACGCGTTCGCCTCGGAAGTCACCCGCGTCGCACGCGAGGTCGGTACCGAAGGCAAGCTCGGCGGCCAAGCGCAAGTGCCGGGCGTTGCCGGCACCTGGAAGGACTTGACCGACAGCGTCAACTTCATGGCGCTCAACCTCACCGCGCAGGTGCGCAATATCGCCGACGTGGCCACCGCCATCGCCGGCGGCGACCTGTCGAAAAAGATCACGGTGAACGTTTCCGGCGAAATCCTGCAGCTGAAAGAAACCATCAACACGATGGTGGATCAGCTCAATGCGTTCGCCGGTGAGGTAACGCGCGTCGCCCGCGAAGTCGGCACCGAAGGCCGTCTCGGCGGTCAGGCCAACGTGCTCGGCGTTGCCGGCACCTGGAAGGATCTGACGGACTCGGTCAACTCGATGGCGTCGAACCTGACCGCGCAAGTGCGCAACATCGCCGAAGTAGCAACGTCCATCGCCAGCGGTGACTTGTCGAAGAAAATCACCGTCGACGTGCGCGGTGAAATTCTCGAACTGAAAGACACCATCAATACGATGGTGGACCAGCTCAACGCGTTTGCTTCGGAAGTCACACGCGTCGCCCGCGAGGTCGGCACCGAAGGCAAGCTCGGCGGCCAGGCGCAGGTGCCGGGCGTTGCCGGCACCTGGAAAGACTTGACCGACTCGGTCAACTCCATGGCCTCGAACCTTACCGGCCAGGTGCGCAACATCGCCGAGGTGGCGACCGCTGTCGCCCGCGGTGACCTGTCGCGCAAGATTACGGTCGACGTGCGCGGCGAAATTCTCGAGCTGAAGGACACGCTCAATACCATGGTGGACCAGCTCAACGCCTTCGCCGCCGAAGTGACGCGCGTCGCGCGCGAGGTCGGCACCGAAGGCAAGCTCGGCGGCCAGGCGCAGGTACCCGGCGTAGCCGGCACCTGGAAGGATCTGACCGACTCGGTCAACTCCATGGCCGGCAACCTGACGGCTCAGGTCCGCAACATCGTCGAAGTGACCATCGCGGTCGCCAATGGCGACTTGTCGAAGAAAATCACGGTGGACGTGCGCGGCGAAATCCTGCAGCTGAAAGAAACCCTCAACACCATGGTCGATCAGCTCAACCGCTTCGCTGGCGAGGTGACGCGTGTTGCCCGCGAGGTCGGCACCGAGGGCCGTCTCGGCGGCCAGGCCAACGTGCCCGGCGTGGCCGGCACCTGGAAGGACCTGACCGACTCGGTCAATTCGATGGCCGGCAATTTGACCGCGCAGGTGCGCAACATCGCCGAGGTGACGACCGCCGTCGCCCGTGGCGACCTGTCGCGCAAGATCACGGTCGACGTGAAGGGTGAAATTCTGGAGCTGAAAAACACCATCAACACGATGGTCGACCAGCTCAACGCCTTTGCCTCGGAAGTCACCCGCGTTGCCCGCGAGGTGGGCACCGAAGGCAAGCTCGGCGGTCAGGCGCAGGTGCCGGGCGTCGCCGGCACCTGGAAAGATTTGACCGACAACGTCAACTTCATGGCGTCGAATCTGACCGCGCAGGTCCGCAACATCGCCGAGGTGGCGACCGCCATTGCCGGCGGCGACCTGTCGAAGAAGATCACCGTCGACGTCCGCGGCGAAATCCTGCTGCTCAAGGAAACGCTCAACACCATGGTCGAGCAGCTGCGATCATTCGCGGCCGAAGTGACCCGCGTCGCCCGCGAAGTCGGCACCGACGGCCGGCTCGGCGGTCAGGCGGTGGTGCCGGGCGTCGCCGGAACCTGGAAGGACCTGACCGACAACGTCAACCTGCTGGCGGCGAACCTCACTACCCAGGTGCGCAATATCGCCGAGGTGACGACCGCCGTCGCCCGCGGCGACCTGTCGCGCAAAATCACGGTCGACGTGAAGGGCGAAATTCTGGAGCTCAAAAACACCATCAACACGATGGTCGATCAGCTTAACGGCTTCGCTTCGGAAGTGACCCGCGTCGCCCGCGAAGTCGGTACCGAAGGTCTGCTCGGCGGCCAGGCACAAGTGCCGGGCGTTGCGGGCACCTGGAAGGACCTGACCGACACCGTGAACGTAATGGCCGCCAACCTCACCGAACAGGTGCGCGGCATCGTCAAGGTGGTGACCGCCGTGGCCAACGGCGACCTCAAGCAAAACCTCGCGGTGAAATCGAAAGGCGAGGTGGCGGCCTTGGCCGAAACCATCAACAACATGACCGACACGCTCGCGACCTTTGCGGACCAGGTCACGACCGTAGCGCGCGAGGTTGGCGTCGAAGGCCGCCTCGGTGGACAGGCCAACGTGCCGGGCGCGGCCGGCACGTGGAAGGACCTGACAGGTAACGTCAACCTCCTGGCCGCGAACCTGACCACCCAGGTTCGCGCCATCGCCGAGGTGGCGACCGCGGTCACCAAAGGCGACCTGACGCGTTCGATTCAGGTTGAAGCGCGCGGCGAGGTGGCCGAGCTCAAAGACAATATCAACACGATGATTGACAATTTGCGGCTAACCACCGACCGCAACACCGAACAGGATTGGCTCAAGACCAACCTGGCGAAATTCACCAACATGTTGCAGGGCCAGCGCGACCTGACCACGGTCGGTCGGCTATTACTCTCCGAATTGACCCCTCTGGTGAACGCCCATCAGGGCGTCATCTACCAGATCGAGAACGAAGAGAAGCCCGGCCTCAAACTCCTCTCGGCTTATGCCGACGATGGCGCCAACGGCCACGCGCAGACGTTGCGGTTGGGCGAAGGCCTTATCGGCCAGTGTGCGGTCGACAAGCGCCGCATGCTGATCACCGAGATGCCTGATAACACCGTGCCGATCGGCTCAGCTTTGTTCAAGGTCAAGCCGCGCAACAATATTGTGCTGCCGGTGCTGTTCGAGAGCCAGGTCAAGGCAGTGATCGAACTCGCCTCGATCCACGAATTCACCGCGCTCCAGACCATGTTCCTGGAACAGCTCACGACCTCGATAGGCATCGTGCTAAATTCGATCGAAGCGACGATGCAGACCGAGGGCCTGCTCAAGCAGTCGCAGCAGCTCGCCGGCGAATTGCAGGCGCAACAGAAAGAACTGCAGCAGACCAACGAGCAGCTTGAGCAAAAGGCTCAGCAGCTCGCCGAACGTAACGTCGAAGTCGAGCGCAAAAACCAGGAAATCGAGCAGGCCCGCCGTGCGCTTGAGGAGAAGGCGACCGAGCTGGCGCTGACCTCGAAGTACAAATCGGAATTTCTGGCCAACATGTCGCACGAGTTGCGCACGCCGTTGAACTCGATTCTGATCCTGGGCCAGCAGCTTACCGAGAATCCCGAGGGCAACCTCAGCGGAAAGCAGGTCGAGTTTGCCAGAACCATCCACGGCGCCGGTACCGACCTCCTCAACCTGATCAGCGACATCCTGGATTTGTCGAAGATCGAGTCCGGGACCGTTACCGTCGACGCGGAGGAGATATTCTTCTCAAACCTCGTGGATATGGTCGCCCGGCCGTTCCGTCATGAGGCGGAAACGCGGCAGCTGTCGTTCGATGTTCACGTCGATCCGAACCTTGGCCGAAGTATCACCACCGACTCGAAACGTCTGCAACAGGTGCTCAAGAACCTGTTGTCGAACGCGTTCAAGTTTACGGCTCAAGGCGGCGTGCGGCTCAACGTATCCGCAGCTGTTGGCGGCTGGAGCGCGGGGCATCCGGTTCTGGGTCAGGCTTCAGGCGTCGTGGCGTTCGAAGTTTCAGACACCGGCATTGGCATTCCGCTCGAGAAGCAGAAGATCATCTTCGAAGCCTTCCAGCAGGCGGATGCCTCGACGAGCCGCAAGTACGGCGGCACCGGCCTTGGTCTCGCCATCAGCCGCGAGCTCGCAAGCCTCCTCGGCGGCGAAATCCATCTGCGCAGCGCAACAAACTCCGGATCGACCTTCACGCTTTATTTGCCAGCAAAGTATGTCGGTTCGAGCACCGTGCCGCGTCCGGCGGCGCCAAGCGCAGTGCCGACACCTGCGGTATCGGTGGAACGCGCAGTGGAGCAGATCCCGGACGACCGGCTGGAAATCCAACCGGGCGACGCCATTCTGCTCGTGGTCGAGGACGACCCCCACTATGCCCGCATCCTCCTCGATCTCGCGCGCGACAAGGGCTTTAAGGTTCTGCTGGCGATCCGCGGCGATGACGCGCTTGATCTTGTCAAGCAGTATCAGCCAACCGCCGTCTCGCTCGACGTGTTTCTGCCCGACATGCTGGGCTGGAACGTGCTCATTCAGCTCAAGCAGAACCCACTCACGCGCCACATACCCGTGCAGATCGTCACGCTCGACGAAGATCGTCAGCACGGGCTGGCACGCGGCGCATTCTCGTTCGTGACCAAGCCGACGACACGCGAAGGGATTTCCGAGGCGCTGACCAGGATCAAAGAGTTCTCGCAGCCGCGCCGCCGGCGTCTGCTGGTCGTCGAAGATAGCAGCGCCGAGCAGTTGAGCATCCAGGAACTCCTCGGTCACGACGACATTGAGATCGTCAGTGCCGGCACGGGCAAAGAAGCGCTAGATATCCTGCGTCAGGACGCCTGCGACTGCGTCGTGCTCGACCTGCGCTTGCCGGACATGTCCGGCTTCGAGGTGCTTGAATGTATGCGCGGCGAGCGGGCGCTGGCCGACGTACCGGTTGTCGTGTTTACCGGCCGTGAATTGTCGGCCAACGAGGACGCGCAGCTGCATACCATGGCGCGCAGCATCGTCGTTAAGGGTGTTGAATCGCCCGAGCGGCTGCTCGACGAGACCGCGCTGTTCCTGCACCGCGTCTTCGCCGACCTTCCGGCCGAGAAGCAGCGCATGCTGGAACGGCTCAACTCGTCGGATGAGGACCTGATCGGCCGCACCGTTCTTCTGGTGGACGACGACTCGCGCAACATCTTTGCGTTGTCCAGCGTGCTGGAACGCCGCGGTATGCATGTCTTGACCGCGACCACCGGCAGCGAGGCAATCGAGCTCATCGAGCAGACGCCGGAGCTTGCGATCGTGCTCATGGACATCATGATGCCGGAAATGGACGGCTATCAGACGATCGAGAATATCCGCGGCAATTCGGCCTATCGCCGTCTGCCGATTATCGCTCTGACCGCCAAGGCCATGAAGGGCGACCGCGAGAAGTGCCTTGAGGCGGGTGCTTCCGACTATCTCGCCAAGCCGGTCAACACCGAACAGCTCCTCTCTGCACTGAGGATGTGGCTCCATCGCTAGGCAATCGGTCCATGAACGATAAAGTGAACGTTCTGTTGGTGGACGACCAGCCGGCGAAGCTGCTCGCCAGTGAAGAAATTCTTCGCGATCTCGGAGAGAACCTCGTCAAGGCGTCGTCGGCGCGGGAAGCTTTGGAATTCCTGCTCAAGAACGACGCCGCGGTTGTCCTGATAGACGTTTGCATGCCCGAACTGGACGGCTTCCAGCTTGCAGCGATGATCCGCGACCATCCGCGATTTCAGCGCACGGCGATTATTTTCATCTCCGCCATCCAGGTGGACGACGTCGACCGGCTGCGCGGTTACGAGATGGGCGCGGTCGACTATGTGCCGGTGCCGGTCGTACCTGCGGTGTTGCGAGCCAAGGTCAAAGTGTTCGCCGAACTCTATCGTAAGACGCGTGAGCTCGAACGATTCAATTACGAGCTGGAGCGACGGGTCGCCGAGCGCACTGCGGAGCTGGAGGCCTCAGCCGTGCGTCTGCTTGACAGCGAACAGCAATTGCGGCTGGCGACCGAGGCCGCCGAAATCGGCCTTTGGGACGTCGACAACGTGACCGATACGCTGTTCTGGCCGCCGCGCGTTAAAGCCATGTTCGGCATATCGCCGGACGTTCCGGTGAGTATGGCAGACTTCTATGCCGGGTTGCATCCGGATGACAAGGAAGCGACCATCGCGGCCTATACCGCAGCTTGCGACCCGGAAAAGCGGGCGCTTTACGATGTCGAGTACCGCGCCGTCGGAAAGGAAGACGAGATTATTCGCTGGGTGGCAGCGAAAGGCCGAGGCATCTTCGATGTGAGTGGAACGTGCGTACGCGTGATCGGCACCGCCATTGACATCACCAAGCGCAAGGAAGCCGAAGAACGCCAGGATTTGCTGGCGCGCGAAGTTGATCACCGCGCCCGCAATGCGCTTGCGGTGGTGCAGTCGATTGTCAGGCTTACCCGCGCAAGCAGCGTCGACGGATACGTCGCCGCGGTCGAAGGCCGGATCAAGGCGCTGGCACGCGCCCATGCGCTGCTGTCGGACTCGCGTTGGCATGGCGCCGACCTAGGCGCGCTGGTGGCGGAGGAACTCGCTCCCTATCGGATCGCTGAGGCCGAGAAAGTCAAAATCGCCGGGCCGAAGGTTTCGCTGTTGCCGCACGTGGCCCAAGGGCTGGCTCTCGCGCTGCATGAGATGGCAACCAACGCAGCGAAGCACGGCGCATTGTCGTCAGTGGCGGGAACCGTCAGTGTGACCTGGACAACGCAGCCGGACAGCGTTGCTCTGCTGTGGCAGGAGAGCGGCGGTCCGACCATTGCGCCACCGCCGGCCCGGAGCTTCGGTTTGAACGTGATCCGCGCCAGCATCGAGAACCAGCTTGGCGGTAAGCCGGTGTTCGATTGGAACCCTCAAGGAATGCGGTGCACTTTATCCATCCCGCACCGTGAAACGACAGGCCCGGCCCAGGCAAAAAAGGTCGGCAACGGTGCGGATGTCGGCCCGTTACCGCCCAAGATCGCATACGGGCGACGCGTGCTGGTTGTCGAGGACGAAGCACTCGTTGCCATGATGATACAGGAATTTCTAACCGAATATGGGCATTCAGTCGTCGGGCCGATCAGCCGAGCCGCCGAAGCTTTGGTGGCGGCGAAAGCAACCGACTACGACGCCGCTATCCTCGACATTAATCTTGGCGACGGGATGGCTTATCCGGTTGCAGACATACTGTCGGCCCGCGGCGTTCCGTTCGTTTTCATTACCGGCTACGAGGCCGATACGGTCGACGGTCGGTTCAGCCATGTGCCCGTTCTGCAAAAACCAATCGAGCGGCAAGCGTTGCAGCGGCTCTTCGTCTCCGTCCTAAATGCCGCAGCGGGTGGCGAGGGGTTGGGCACGGCAGCGCGGCTTCGCGCTTAGGCTCCCAACGGGCTGGCTGCGGCGTTCTACTCAGCTCGCTTCGTCACAGATTGCACGATGACGTCCGCAACCCTAAGCAGGACTGGTGTCGTGCCGTGCCAGATCTTAGGATCGGGGGGCTAAGCGGATGAGTGCATTATGAATGCTATTGCGGCCGATAAAATCGAAATCCTGAGCGCCTGCATTGGGAATTACCCTCATACCAACGCGCTGAAAAGCGGCGACATCAAATCGGATCGGGTGGCGTTGAACTTTACCGAGGTCAACCCGGTCAATCGCGCCTTCCTGATGATGGTGCGTGAGCTGAAGTTCGACGTCTGCGAAATGGCGATTGTCACCTATCTGCAGGCGAAGGCTTACGGCAAGCCGCTCATGCTGCTGCCAGCGACGACGCTGGGGCGGTTTCAGCAGAGCGCGCTGCTTTACAACGCGGAACGCGGAACGCTGAAGGTGGAGGATCTTCCGGGCCGACGGGTCGGCGTACGCGCGTTCTCGCAGACGACGGGGGTGTGGATTCGCGGCATTCTCTGGAAGGACTATGGGCTCGACCTCGGCGAGGTGAATTGGGTGACGTTCGAGGACGCGCATGTGGCTGAATATCGCGATCCGCCGGGGGTAGAGCGTGCGGCCGCCGGCAAGGACATCACCAAGATGCTGCTCGACGGCGAACTCGACGCCGCAATTTTCGGCGGCGAGATGCCGACCGATCCGCGATTGAAGAGTGTGATTGCCGACGCCGAAGGGGCAGGGAGAGACTGGTACGCAAAGTACCGCACCGTGCCGATCAATCACATGATCGTCGTCAAGGACAGTCTTTCGAAGTCGAATCCAGACGCGGTACGCGAGGTCTTCCGCATGCTGTTGGCGAGCAAAACGGCTGCGGGCCTGCCGAAACCCGGCGCAATCGACTTCGCGCCATTCGGCTTCGATGCCGTCAAAACTGCGCTTGATCTGATGAGCAGCTATTGCCTGGAAATGAAACTTATTCCGAAGCGCTATTCGGTCGAGGAATTATTCGACGACACAACGCGGCCGCTGCAGGCGTAATACGCGGACGTCTTCACGGCATTCCTGCGGCTCATGGCTCAGTATTATGGGCCGCTTATCGCTCGTTCGCTCGCAAACAGGAGACCGGCGATGTGGCAAGGCGTCGACGTCACTGCTTTTCCCTTCAAGAATAATGCTCCCGACCCGCTGCTTTCGGGAAAGGAACTGCCGACGTTCAAATTCCCCCTCGAGCGGTCCAAGGGCAAAGTGATGGGCGGCAGCTTCGGCAAGGAAGCGACCGTCGAGCAATTGCCGATCTCCAAGGGCATCGTCGGGGTGTCGATGCGCTTGGAGCCCGGCGTAACCCGCGAACTGCATTGGCACGCGACCGCCGCGGAATGGGCTTTTGTTCTGGAGGGCCGCGTGCGGACGACGACGCTGGATCCGCTGGGGCAGTCGGAGACTAACGACTTCGACCCTGGAGACGTCTGGTATTTTCCGCGCGGCTATCCACACTCGCTTGCCTGCCTCGGCAACCAGCCATGCCACTTTATTCTGATCTTCGATAACGGCTATTTCTCCGAGTTCGGCACCTTCAGCATTACCGATTGGCTGGGCCATGCCTCGAAAAAGCTTTTGGCCAAGAATTTCGGATTGCCCGAGACGACCTTCGAAGGATTTCCGGCAGAAGAGGCTTACTTCGTGCGCGGAACGATTCCGCCGGAAGATGCCACTCCGATTCAGGGCGCGCTGAGTTCGGCGCCCGAAACCCACAAGTATCGGTTGTTGGCGCAGGAGCCGCATTCGATTCACAAATTCGGCCGCGAATGGCGGGTCGGGTCGAGCCGATTTCCGGTTTCGCAGACCATGACCGGCGTCATTCTCGATCTTGAACCGGGCGGGTTGCGCGAACTGCATTGGCATCCCAACGCCGACGAATGGCAGTACGTCGTCGACGGCGAATTTACCGTGAGCCTGTTTGGCTCGCACGGCCGCTATCGGGTCGAGACCCTCGCCAAGGGCGACGTGGCGTACATTCCCCAAGGCTATGGTCATTCGATCGAGAACATCGGCGGCAAGGCCGGCCGGGTGTTGATCGGTCTGAACACCGGGAATTATCAAGCGATCGATCTTTCGCAATGGATCGCCAGCAACCCGGCCTACCTGCTCGCTGACCACTTCGGAAAGCCGCGAGCGGTGTTTGAGAAATTCCCGAAGGAGCGGGCCTTCATCTCGCCGCCGGACGGGCGAGGCAAGCGCGAGATCACTTAGCACGCGCGTGGCGTCGTCGCTCGCGGGCTTTATCGGTTGAACCCGTGGTCGATCAGAACGCCGATGATGACGCCGGCCAGTGCGGCAGCAATACCGATCGAAACGGTTTCAGCGACCGTTCTCACGGTGCCGCGTTTGGCAATTCGCGCCCGACCGATGCCGAGCGCTATCAGCAGAGCGATGGTCACCACCCCTGAGATGATCCTCGCCTGAGGGATCGGGACAAAGACAAACGGCAGGATCGGCACCGCCGCTGCGAGGAAATCCGCAAACAGCATCCACAGTGCCTGCTCCCAGGGATTTAGCGTCGTGTCGGACCCGCCTTGCAGCGCGAGCAACAGGCCGCCCAATGCCTGTCGGTCGTTTTTGACGGCCCCGGCCAAGGCCGCCGATTGCTGCGCCGTGAGGCCGGCTTTGGTCAGCCGGCTCGATAGGGAGGCGGCAATGGAGCCTGACTCGAGCGCTAGGTCGCCTTGCATCAGCGCGCGATTTGCCTCCATCTCGTCGCGGGTTGTCTCGACATCGAGGTAAGCGCCCGCCATCATGGAGACGGCCGCCGCAACGGCTCCCGAGGCGCCGGCGATCAGAACAGTCGCAGTGCTTGATGTCGTTACGGCAACCCCAAAGATCAGGCCAAAAATCGAAACCGTGCCATCTTCCATTCCAAAGACGATCGTGCCGGCAGAGTTGGCCAGCGAACTACGCAGCCGCTGCAAGGCTGAGACAACCCTCATCGTGGTCCCTTTCTGTCAGCTGCGGCATCGCCGCGGCGCGACCGGCGGTGGCACGGCATGTCGGCGATTGGCGGCGCGACCGTCAATGCGTGTATTAGAGCGCCCTGAAGTGACGAACTGGAAAGGCACAACATGGATGTATTCGAAGCGGTCGACTCGCGGTTCTCCTGCCGGCGGTTCCTCGACAAGCCGGTCGATCCGCTAGTCGTGCGCGAACTGATCATGCGTGCCGCACGCGCTGCTTCAGGTGGCAATCTGCAGCCTTGGTATGTTTATGCACTCACCGGTGAAGCGCTCGCCGAGCTTAAACGCCAGGTCGCCGATTACATCGCTGCACACGATCCGCGCAAAGCCGATGCGGAATATACGATCTACCCGAAGACGATGTGGGATCCTTACAAATCACGCCGCGAGCACCACGGCGTTCAGCTCTACGGCGCCCTCGGTATTCCCTACGACGACGCGGATCTGCGATTTCAACAACACAAGCGCAACTATGAGTTTTTCAATGCGCCGGTCGCGCTCTTCATCGCCATCGACCGCAAGCTCGGGCCGGGCCAGTGGGCCGATCTGGGCGGCTATATCCACGCGCTGATGTTTCTCGCTCGCGGCTATGGGCTTGATACCTGCTCTCAGGAATCATGGGCGCGTTTGCACCATATTGTTCGGTCGTTCGTGAACATGCTGCCGGAGCAAATGCTATTCTGCGCAGTCTCTATTGGTCATGGCGATCACACCCACGCCGCGAACAGTTTCCGTTCGCCGCGTGCTCCGCTGGCGGATTTCTGCAGGTTTCAAGGCTTCGATTAAGGGGCGAAAGGGGGGCGACTTGCGGCGGCCAATTTACGTATTAGCTCCAATGTGATAAAATAAAGCTTATGCAGGAGAGCGCCGCGATGGGCTTGGAAGCTTTAGGATATGTTGGGATTCGCGCCAAGGATCTCGACGAGTGGTCGACATACGGTACGCGCTTCCTCGGCATGCAACTCGTGGACAAGAGCCGCGGCACGTTGGCGCTGCGCATGGATGACCGCAAGCAACGCGTGATCGTTCACGCCGACGCAGACGAAGGTCCCTCCTTCTACGGCTGGGAAGTCGCCGATGCCACCGCGCTCGACGCGCTGGCGACACACCTGGAAAAATGCGGGGTGAAAGTTGCGCGCGGCTCACGTGCGCTTGCGGAAGAACGACGCGTCAGGGATTTGATCGTCTTTGCCGATCCGATCGGCAACCGGCTTGAAGCATTCTACGGCGCCGAAATTGCGCCCGAGCCGTTCAGGCCGGGACGTTCGATTTCCGGATTCCGCACCGGTCCGCTCGGCATGGGCCACGCCGTCCTGACGGCCGAACGGATCGATGAAGTCGTGCCGTTCTATACCGACATTCTGGGTTTTCGGCTCAGTGACTATTTCGTGCGGCCGTTCAAGGCGTATTTCTTCCACCTCAACCCACGTCACCACAGCATCGCCTTTATCGAGAGCGGGAAGAACGGCATACATCATCTGATGTTCGAGCTGTGTTATTTGGATGATGTCGGCCAAGCCTACGATCTGGCGCTGCGCAAGCCCGAAATGATCGGCACCACATTCGGTCGGCATGCCAACGATCACGTTACGTCGTTCTACTCGTGGTCGCCGTCGGCATTCCTGGTCGAATACGGCTGGGGCGGCCGCACCATCGATCTCGAGAGCTGGACGCCGCAGGAGCGCAAAGACGGCCCAAGCCTTTGGGGCCACGATCGCATGTGGTTGCCGCCGGACAAGCGAGAGGAGGCACGCGATCTGCGAATCAGCGTCGCCGAGGCTGGCGGCCGCGTTCCGCTCAATGTCATGGACGGCAATTACTTGCGCGCTAGCGACGTTTGCCCGTGGTGGAACGCCAACGTCGCCGCGCGCAAAACCGGCTGAACCGGCAACCGCCAAATACCAAATCGACGTGCTGAAAAGTGGGGCGGCCCAGTCTATCTAGCTGCGCCGTGCGGCCGTCCAGTGGCCGGCACACTGGTTCGTTGAGGTGTGCCATTGTCCGTGGCCGGCATCGCGGGTCAGTTTGCCGGTGCCGATTGCAGAGCGGCCCTTTTCCGCGACGGTCACGTGGATCTCGCCGCCGGGGGTCACCGCGCCGGCGAGGTCGTACGAGATTTCGCCGGCATGCACCCGGCCACCGGCAATGCGCACGGAGTAGCGCAGACTGTGCTCGCAATCGCCGCGGACGGTGACGATGTCGACACTCCACTCCCCGTCATAGATGGTCCGTCCGGCGGCGTCGGATTTGACGCTCGCGCTCGTCGCCGCGAATGCGACAATCGTCAGGACAAAGATCGAGCGCAGGACGTGTTTCATCAATTTACTCTTGGGCTCCGTTGTTCTGCTCGGCAAGCCGGGCGGTTCCGTGCTTACGCCGTGTTACCAGCCCCGCCGCTGGGCCACCCATTCACCAGAACACTCGTTTTTTCCGGTGCGCCACCGCCCACGGCCTGCATCGCCACTTAACCGACCCGAGCCGGCTGCGTACTGGTCACCTCGCGAGACGACTACCCTGATCGCGCCGTTCGACGCAACCGCGCCGCTGGCCTGATAGCTCGGGTCTGGCGAGAACACGCGGCCACTGGCGATACGCAGAGCGTATCGGTAGGCGGGGCCGCAATCGCCGCGACGTGTTTGAATTACCACGCTCCATTCGCCATCAAAGGCGCCAACGCGCGCTACTGCGTTGGTCGGAACGCTCCCCACCGCCACCAGCAGTACAGTAACGGCAACAGTAACAGCAAAAATCGAGCGCAAAACCTTCGTCATCAATTCGCTCCGGTTTTTTCATTCTGACTCGATTGCGGCGACGACCCGCCTGGATAGGGCGGCGGTTCGTTGGCGAAAGGCGTCGCGCTTTTGCCCTGCTCGTAGCCGGCCTGGAACAACGGCCCCATGTAACCGGGATCGAAAGGACCCTTGCTTGGTGCGTTGAAGCTTGGGGGAATGGCGGCAACATTGAAGCCAACGCCGCTGCGCTTGGCGACGGTGTAGGCGATGTCGAGCATTAATCGCGTGTCGACCTTTACGGCGGCACCGACGACTTGGGTCAGAATCGTGGGAACGAAACGGTCAACGACCTGAAAGTCGCGCTCAAGTCCGGTATTGACGACAATATAGAGTTGGGTCGCCGGCAGCCGGTAATCGCTGGTAGGCAGCAGCAACGGCCCAGGCGCGACGAAGAGCTGTCCGCCGACGCCGCCGTCGACGTGCATTTCAGCAAAGCGTTTGCCGTTCGCCTCGACGTCAATCAGCACGGGCGGGAAAGCTCCCGGAAGAGCAGTGGACGCAAGAAGGACACTGCGAAACAGCGCCAGCCCGTCTTCGCCGCCATGAGCGGCAATCGCGCCCATGTTCCAGACAACAGGGCGTTCGGCGTCAACATCAAATGAGGTGACGAACAGGCGGCGGCCGCGCTGATGCTCGGCGGCGACATCGGCCAGAAGCTGCGGTGTCACCTTCTTTGCGATCGTTTCCTTGAGCGGCCACGAATCGACAAAGCTTTCCGCAGTCCGCCCCGCTTCAAAGACATCGGCGGCGCTGATCTTGGTGTAGGTCTCGCGTAACGCATCGTCATAGCGTGGCCCGGCAAAGATAAAGGGCGCCATCAGCGCCCCGGTGCTCACGCCGGTGACGACCGAATATTGGAGACGATTTCCCGCAGCGCTCAAGCCGACCAGCAGGCCTGCTCCAAATGCACCGTCGCCTCCACCGCTGGAGAGAACGAGCCAGGGACCGGGTGTGGCCGGAAGGGCGTTGATGTAGTCCGTTGTCGAGTCTGCCCAGAAACGAGCTTCTGGCATTCCAGGAATAATCGCGGCTGCGTCCTCTGCGGCGGTGAATGGGACGCGCGGCGGCGGTTGCGTCGGATCGCTCGATACGGCCGCAGGTTTAGCCGCACTTTGTGCTGCTGGATTTGCGTCATCGTGCG
>JBAUGC010000936.1:0-8762 GCA_049679485.1 Xanthobacteraceae bacterium | reverse complement strand
TAACTCTTCCGCTGAAGACCTATGCCGCGCAGCATGTGCAGCTGGCGTTTACCGGTGCAGTCGCAACAATCACGCTCAACCGTCCGGAACGCAAAAATCCGCTGACGTTCGAAAGCTATGCCGAGCTGGCTAATATCTTCCGCGCCGCCGCCCGCGACAAGGGCGTCAAGGCGATCGTAATCACCGGCGCCGGCGGGAATTTCTGTTCCGGAGGCGATGTCTTCGAGATCATCAAGCCGCTCACCGAAATGGATACAAGCGGCCTCCTCGACTTCACGCGCATGACCGGCGAACTAGTCAAGTCGATGCGGGCCGCTCCGCAGCCGATTGTCGCCGCCGTTGACGGCGTCTGCGCCGGCGCCGGCGCGATCATTGCGATGGCCTCCGACATCAGGATCGGTACTGCGAATGCCAAAGTGGCGTTTCTGTTCAACCGGGTCGGCCTTGGCGGCTGCGACATGGGCGCTTGCGCTATCCTGCCGCGAATTATTGGACAGGGCCGCGCCGCCGAGTTGCTGTTTACCGGCCGGTCGCTCGGCGGCGAAGATGCCGAGCGGTGGGGCTTCTTCAACCGGCTTTCACTATCGGCCAATGTCCTGGCCGACGCGCACGCGCTCGCCGCCGAACTTGCCGCCGGACCGACCTTTGGCAATGCGATGACCAAGCGCATGCTGGAAATGGAATGGGCGATGTCGGTCGAAACTGCGATTGAAGCCGAAGCGGTTGCGCAGGCTCTGTGTATGGAAACTGAGGACTTCGTCCGGGCATATCGCGCATTCGCGGAGAAGCGCAAACCGGTGTTCGAAGGGAACTAACGCTTGCTGGGTGGTTCGTCTTGATCATGCACAACGAGGATGATGCACCATGATCCGCTCGGCACACGTCGACACCTTCGCCCGCGATCATCAGCCTGCGCCCGGGCAATGGCCGGACTTTCTGTTCAACTTGCGAGAGGTGCGCTATCCGGACCGTCTGAACTGTGTAAACGCATTCGTCGACGATTGGCTTGCCGCTGGCCACGGCGACCGCGCGTGTCTGATCTCGCCGACCGAGACGTTGTCCTATGCCGGTCTTGCAGAGCGCGTGAACCGCATAGCCAATGTGCTGACCCGCGATCTCGGTGTGGTGCCCGGAAATCGCGTGCTGCTGCGAGGACCGAACAGCCCGATGATGGTGGCGGCGTATTTCGCGGTCATCAAGGCCGGCGGGGTCGTGGTGGCGACCATGCCGCTGTTGCGCGCCAAGGAGATCGCATTCCCCATCACCAAGGCGAAAATTCGGCTCGCACTCTGCGACGCGCGGCTTGCGGACGAAATGGAAAAGACGCGGACGCTCGCTCCCGAACTCGGGCGCGTGGTTTATTGGGGCCGCGGCGACGCCGATAGCCTTGAGACTTTGATGGCGAAGCCGGGTTACGAGCGTTTCGACGCGTGCGACACTGCGAGCGACGATGTTTGTTTGATCGCATTTACTTCGGGCACAACCGGCGTGCCCAAGGGAACAATGCATTTCCACCGCGACATGCTGGCGATCTGCGATACTTTCGGCAAATACGTGCTGCGCGCTAACCGTGACGATCGCTTCATCGGTTCGCCGCCGATTGCCTTCACCTTCGGACTCGGTGGCTTGGTCCTGTTTCCGTTGCATCTCGGCGCCGCGGCTATTCTGCTTGAGAAGGCGTCGCCGGACGATCTTCTGCTGGCATTCGGCAAGTTTCGCGCGAGCGTCTGCTTCACGGCGCCCACGGCTTATCGCTACATGCTCAGCAAGGTGAAGGATCACGATCTGTCATCGCTGCGCAAATGCGTCTCCGCCGGCGAAACATTGCCTGCCACCACATTCGAATCATGGCTCGGCGCGACGGGCATCCGGATCATCGACGGCCTTGGCTCGACCGAGATGCTGCACGTCTTTATTGGTTCGCGGGAAGAGGAAATGCGGGCAGGTGCTACCGGCAAGCCGGTCCCCGGATACGAAGCACGCGTGATCGATGAACATGGAGGCGAAGTACCCCCTGGCACCCCAGGCCGTCTCGCCGTGCGTGGCCCGACCGGCTGCCGCTATCTCGGCGACAAGCGTCAGCTTGAATACGTGCAGCGCGGCTGGAACATTACCGGCGACACCTATATCAAGGATGCCGACGGCTATTACAGATATCAGGCGCGCTCTGACGACATGATTATCTCGGCGGGCTACAATGTTGCCGGACCGGAAGTGGAGACGGCCTTGCTGACGCATCCCGCGGTCGCCGAGTGCGGCGTTGTCGGGCAACCCGACGATGAGCGCGGCCAGATCATCAAGGCATATGTCATCCTGCGCCCGGGCTTTGCCGCCGATGTCGCCATGACCCACGAGCTTCAGGAGCACGTGAAGGCGACGGTTGCGCCGTTCAAATATCCGCGCGCCATCGAATACGTAACGAATTTGCCGCGCACGGAAACTGGTAAGTTGCAGCGATTCGAGTTGCGGCGCCGAGCTGCCGAATCGGCCGCCAGCAAGCTAGCGTCTTGATTTTTGGTGGAGCATGATCTTTTCGCGGGGCCGGCTTCCACTTTTCCGGATCACGCTCAAGGGAGATTGAAATTGTCCCACAGCTCGACCGATACTTTGCCGCCACGCACGCGCGAGAACGAGATGCTGCATCCTTCCGGTTGGCCGCGGCCGAAGGGTTACGCCAACGGCATCAAAGCGCGCGGTGACCTGGTTTTTGTCGGCGGATTGGTCGGCTCGGATGAAGGCGGCCGTTTCCCGGCGGATTTCGTCGGGCAGACCCGGCAACTCCTTGCCAATATCGTCGCCGTATTAGCCGAAGGCGGCGCGTTGCCGCGCCACGTTGTGCGCATGACTTGGTACGTTCGCGACATGGACGAGTATCTCAAGGCCCGTTCGGCGCTCGGTGAAGTCTATCGGGAAGTCATGGGCGATCACTATCCGGCCATGGCCCTGGTAGCTGTCACGCGCCTCACAGAGCCGGAAGCGCGGGTCGAGATCGAAACGACAGCAGTCGTGCCGGAGGCGTAAGTTTCATGGCGATGGGCAACCCGACGGCTTGCTAACCTTTCGAGTGCGTGGCGCAAGCGACGCTCATACCTGCAAATACCGCTGACGCACCGTCGGGTCGGCCGCCAAAGCAGCCGAGGAGCCTGACCAGACGACGTGGCCTTTCTCGATAACGACGTGGCGGTCGGCGAGCTTGAGCAGCGCGTCAATGTGTTTGTCGACCAGCAAAATCGCCTGACCCTCGGCTTTTAACCGCTTGAGGCTTGTCCAAATCTCATTGCGGATGAGCGGCGCCAGCCCTTCGGTTGCTTCGTCCAGGATCAGGAGCTTCGGGTTGGTCATCAGGCCGCGTCCAATGGCCAGCATTTGTTGCTCGCCGCCGGAGAGTTCGTTGCCCATGTTGCGGCGGCGTTCGGCGAGGACAGGAAACATCTGGTAGATATCTTCCAGCCGCCACCGCGGTGGCCCGAGACGAGCGGCTGCAGTCGCGATCAGATTTTCCTCGACGCTGAGCGTCGGAAAGATTTGGCGGCCCTCGGGCACGAGGCCGAGCCCGGCCTGGGCAATCCGGTAAGGCGGCAGACCGTCGAGGCGGAAATCGCCGAACATAACCCGTCCGCCGGCGGCCGGCAGCAATCCCATGATGGTCGAGATCGTTGTCGTCTTGCCGATGCCGTTGCGGCCAAGGAGTGTGACCACTTCGCCGGCGTCGACGGCAAAGCTCACGTCGAACAGCACTTGGGCGGCGCCATACGCGGCCTTTAACGTTTCGACCTGAAGCACGGTTACTCCATTTGCTCGCCGAGATAGGCGTCAACGACCTGCGGATCGGTGCGCACCTCTTGCGGCAAGCCGGTAGTCAGCAGACGGCCGCGGATCAGCACCGAGATGCGATCGGCAAGCGCAAACACGGCCGCCATGTCGTGCTCGACGAGGATCATGGTGAACTGACTCTTGAGGCTGCGCAGCAATTCCACCAGCCGCTCGGTTTCTTCGCGTCCGATGCCGGCCATCGGTTCATCGAGAAGGAGCAGCTTCGGCTTCATGGCGAGCGCAATGGCAAGTTCAAGCGCACGCTTCTCGCCGTGGGAAAGTTCGCCGGCCGGCAGGTGTGCCCGGTCGGCAATGCCGGTCTGTTCGAGCGCCGCCATGGCCGGAAGATTAAGCGCGCTCTCGTCGGCGGCGCGACCGAAAAAGCGCAAGCTCGAGCCGACCCGGGCCTGAACCGCGAGCGCGACGTTTTCCAGCACCGGAAAA
Organism: Xanthobacteraceae bacterium; assembly: GCA_049679485.1. Classification (GTDB taxonomy): domain Bacteria; phylum Pseudomonadota; class Alphaproteobacteria; order Rhizobiales; family Xanthobacteraceae; genus BOG-931. The sequence continues at coordinate 4,505 of JBAUGC010000936.1, read as the reverse complement.
CGCGGCAGGATCGAAGTGATCTGAAAGCTCCGCGACAGTCCACGCATGGCGCGCGTTTCCGGCGGCAGCGCGGTGACGTCGGCCCCGCTGAACAGGATTCTGCCGTCGTCCGGCGGGATGAGGCCGGATATTTGATTAATCAGCGTGGTCTTCCCCGCGCCGTTCGGCCCGATGATGGCGTGGGTTTCGCCGGCAGCGACGTCCAAAGTCACATCGTCGGTCACAACCAGGCTGCCGAAGCTCTTGCGCAAGCCTTCCAGGCGAAGCATCGGCTCAGCCATGGCCAAGCCGCCGCAGCCGTGAACTCAGGCCAATAATCCCGCCGCGGGCGAACAAGACGACTAGAACAAGAATGGGCCCGAAAATCACCTGCCAGTTCTCGATCACGCCGGATAGCCATTCGTCGGCGACGAGATAGGCAATGCTGCCGATGATCGCGCCGTCCAGCGATCCAACGCCGCCGAGAATGACCATGACGAGCAGTTCGCCGGATTGCTGCCACGACATATAGGTCGGAGCCACGAACTCAGTGAGATTCGCCAGTAGAAATCCGGAGATTCCGCCTAGGGCACCGGCGATGATATAAGCGACCAGCTGAAATTGCCGCACGTTGAATCCGATCGTCGCCATGCGGGTCGGATTCTCTTTGGCGCCGCGCAGCACGCGGCCAAAGCGCGATGCGACCAAAGCGCGGCACAATGCATAAGTCGCCAGCAGGCAGATGAGGGTGAAGTAATAAAACGCGCGATCGCTCTTCAACAGCGGCAAACCGGCAATGGTGTTGCGCGCGGTAATGGTCAGGCCATCGTCGCCGCCATAAGGCGCGAGCGAGGTAGCGATGAAATAGACCATTTGCCCGAATGCCAGCGTGATCATGATGAAGTAGGCGCCTTTGGTCCGCAGGCACACGAGGCCGGTCAGGAAAGCGAACAGCATCGACACCGCAATCGCGACCGGCAGCGACACCAGCACATCGGCGATGCCGTGAGCGGACAGAATTCCAACCGCATAGGCGCCGAGCCCGACGAACGCGGCATGGCCGAACGAAATGAGCCCGCCGTATCCGACCAGGAGGTCGAGGGCGACTGCGGCGACGGCGAAAACCATGATGCGGGAGCCGACGTCGAGCAGATACTTTTCCGCGCTCAGCGAAGCCAGCAGCGGCAGCAACGCGAAGGCGAGAAAAAGCACCATCGGGAGCACGATATCCCGCCGGGGGCGAAACGGCCGGGCTGCCGTTCCGGCGGCGATAGCGGTGCCGGTCATCTCAGCGGCCTCTTGCCGGGAACAGGCCGGCAGGCCGCAGGTACAACACGATGGCCATCAAGACGTAGATCAGCATTGAGGCAATGGCTGGGCCGACAACGCGCGCAGGCGACGGTCCCATAACCAGCCGCAGCACATCGACCGAAAAAGAACGTCCGAGCGTGTCGACAAGACCGATCAGCAATGCCGCGACGAACGCGCCGCGGATCGAGCCGATGCCGCCGATGACAATGACGACGAGCGCGAGAATGAGAATGTTGGTCCCCATGCTCGGTTCGACCGAAATGATCGGTGCGATCATGATGCCGGCGAAACCCGCCAGCATCGTCCCGAAACCGAATACGATCATGAACAGCCGCTCGATGTTAACGCCGAGCGCCGAGACCATCCGTGCATTCGTCGCGCCGGCCCGCACCAGCATGCCGGTGCGGGTGAATGTCACCAGCGCGTAAAGTATACCGGCTACCGCAAGGCCGGAGCCAATAATGACAAGGCGCCAGACGGGATAGAGCAAGCCGCCCATCAGGACGACCGACCCGGTGAAGTATTCCGGCACTGGCAGCGTCAATGGGGCAGCGCCCCAGATCTGCTTCACGGCGTGATTGAGAAAAAGAATGATGCCAAAGGTGGCAATGACCTGATCGAGGTGGTCACGATCGTAGAGATGGCGGAAGACCATAAACTCAAGCAACAGACCGAACACGAGAGAGGCGAGCAAGCCCAGCACCAGCGCGGCCAGGAAATTGCCGATGACGCCGTAAAAAGCCACCGCAAGGTACGCGCCGAGCATGTATTGAACGCCGTGCGCGAGATTGATGAAATCCATGACACCGAAGACCAGCGTCAAGCCGGCTGCGACCAGGAACAACAGGACCCCGAGCTGCAATCCGTTCAGGATCTGGATGATGAAAAGGGTGCCTGACATGGAACCGAATTGATATCGGGACAATCACGCGGTTACGCCGCCGCGTCGAGTAGCGGCGGCGTTTTCCGGCAACCCGATCGACCGCGCCGCGGCGATAGCAAAAGCAGCGCGGCTGACGTTCACTTCATCGGACAGTCTTTCGCAAACGGATCGGGATAGTTCGAGAATACCTTCTTGGCGATCTCGGTCTGGAATCTGCCGTCTGGCCGCTTGGCCACCTTGACCAGGTAGAAGTCCTCGATCGGGTAGTGGTTGTTGTTGAACTTGAAACCGCCGCGCAGCGACTGAAAATCCGCCTTCTTGAGCGCGGCACGCAGCGCGTCCTTGTCGGTAAGATTGCCTTTCAGTTCGCGCACCGCGCTGTCGATCAGCAACGCCGTATCGTAGGCTTGGAACCCGTAAGTTCCGGGGATGCCGTCGTATTCTTTCAAATATGCGTCGACGAACGCCTTGTTCTGCGGATTGTCCAGGTTCGGCGCCCAGTTGGCTGCCCCATACATGCCAAGCGCGGCGTCTTTCTCTGCTGTAAGCACCGCCTCGTCGACCGTGAAGGCCGACAGGAACGTGATCTTGCCGGCAAGACCGGCTTGCCGGAACTGCTTGACGAAGTTCACGCCCATGCCGCCCGGGAGGAAGGCGTAAATCGCTTCGGGGTTCGCCGCGGCGATCTTGGATGTCTCTGCCGAGTAGTCGAGCTGTCCGAGCGGCACATAGATTTCGTCAACGACGTCGCCGGAGAATTTGTTCTTGAAACCCTGGGCGGCGTCTTTACCGGCCTGGTAGTTCGCGACGATGATAATCACCTTCTTGATGCCGGTGTCCTTTGCATACTGACCCGACACCTCGTGGACCTGATCGTTCTGGTAAGAGGTGACGAAGAAGTTCTGGTTGCAGTTCTTGCCGGCGAAGGAGGACGAACCGGCATTCGGACTGATGAGAATGACGTTTGCTTCGGTGACGGGCTTCATGATCGCGCCGAGCACGTTCGAGAATACCGGTCCGACCACGAAGTCGACCTTGTCGCGGTCGACGAAGGCCTTGACCTTGCCGACGGCGACGTCGGGCTTGCCCTCATCGTCGGCAACGATGACCTCGACGGTGCGGCCGCCGAGCTTGCCGCCCAGCGTCTTGACCCCGAGCGCAAAGCCATTGCGTACTTGCTGGCCGATCGCCGCAGCCGGACCCGAGAGGGTCACGATGACGCCGATCTTTAGAGGTTCCTCCGCCTGGGCTGCGGAGGCGCACAGGCCGAATGCGGCCGCGATAACAACCGTCGGCATTAACTTGATCATATCACCCCTCCTGAGGACGCCCGGGTCTGAGATACTTTAAGTTTAAATTACCCGGCTTGTGAAGCGTCTTCCGCCGAATAATAATGCTGCGGCTTGAGACAAATTTACGCTTTTGATCGATTGCGCGGTCGAACGCTGGCTGTTCAAGGAAGCGCATGCTTGAATACTTTGATTGGGCAGATGAACAGAAGTGAGGGTACGATGAGTGCAATGACAGGGGGCGTCACGAAGGCCGGGACCGGTATCGATGGCATCGTCTGGAATATTCTCGGTCAGACCTACGTGCCGAAGCAGGTTTCGGAGAATTCATTCTCCTGGCATGCCACCTTTCCACCCGGCACCTTTGTCCCGCCGCACATTCATCCGATGCAGGATGAATTCATTTACATGCTCGAGGGCAAGATGGACCTCGTGCTGGAAGGCCACGACTATGTCGCGACGGCCGGCGACGTCATCCGGCTGCCGATGAACGTCCCCCACGGCCTGTTCAACAAATCCGACCAGACGCTGAAGTGTTTCTTCTGGGTATCGCCGACCCGCAAGCTCTACGATCTGTTCTGGGCCATTCACAGCATGAAAGAGCAGAATCCGCCCGACGTGGTGGCGCTCTCGGCCAAATACGAAATTATGTTCCTGCCGCCGCCTGCGTAGGACGGAAATCGCATCAACGCGCTCCTCTGCCCGTGTGCGGGAAGAGGTGAATAGAATCCCGTTCTCGCGACGCCAACGCGCCCGAGCTATGCAACGCCATGCACGAAACTCGTCATTGCGAGGAGCGAAGCGACGAAGCAATCCAGCGGGCAATGTGGGCCAGCTTCGTTGCCCAACTAAGCGGGACCGCCCGACTGGATTGCTTCGCCTTCGGCTCGCAATGACGAAAAAGAAAAAGGAAGCAGAACGCCGACAGACGTGTTCAGCCAACCTCCGCGCCCTTGTCTCTCTTCCCTCTCCCGCTTGCGGGGGGAGGGTTGGGAGGGGGCGCGGCGCGCACCTGCGGGTGCGCTCGCCTATCGGCGTTCCAC
>JBAUGC010000935.1:0-4618 GCA_049679485.1 Xanthobacteraceae bacterium | reverse complement strand
ACAGCGAACGAGTTCGCCGGGCGTGCCGCCGTCGTCGTGCCGATGCCGGACGAGCCGAAGAAGATTTGGTTCGGTTTCTGCATTGCGAGCGCGATCAACTGGCTGAGATTGTCGACGCCGAGCGAAGGATCGCCACCAGGATATTCGGCACCGAGGCGACGCGGATGATCGGCGCAAAACCCTTCTGCACGTCGTAGGTGGGATTTGATCTATGGTGATCGCGGCGCTATCACCGCCCCACCGCATAACCCTGCATGCCGCGCGCATTGGCGGCGGCGCGGCGGCGCGGGCCGTCGCGCGTGGCGGCGGTGAGCCGGCCTTCCGACCAATCGGGACCGACCTCGATGATATGTCCGCGGCGCCTAAGCTCGGCGACAGTTTCGCGCGACATGCGGCCTTCTACCACCAGCACGCCGGGCCGCGCCTGGCGTGGCCAGAACGACGAGGGGAAATGGTCGGAATGCCACGCTGGCGCGTCAATCGCCTGTTGCAAGTTGAAGCCGGCATGGACGTGGCGCAGGAAGAATTGGGGAATCCATTGATCCTGCGCATCGCCGCCCGGCGTGCCCCAGGCGAGGTACGGTTCACCGTCGCGCAACGCAAGCGTCGGCGTCAGCGTGGTGCGCGGCCGTTTGCCGGGCGCAAGTGAGGCGGGATGACCTTCCTCGAGCCAGAACATCTGCGCCCGCGTGCCGAGGCAGAAGCCAAGCTCAGGGATCACCGGCGAGGATTGCAGCCAGCCGCCGGACGGCGTCGCCGATACCATGTTGCCGGCCTGATCGATGATGTCGAAATGTACGGTGTCGCCGCGGGTGCCGCCAAGCCGGCCTACGGTTGGTTCACCGCTGCCGAGCCGGCCGACCGTCGGTTCGCCGGCGCCCGCAGCGGCGGGTTCGCGCTCGCGGAACAGCTTGACCACGGCGCCGTAGCCTTCGATCGATCCCGGCCGCAAGTCCATCGAGGCGGTGTCACCGACGAGCTTGCGCCGCGCTGCATTGTAGGCATCGGACAACAGCGTTGCCGTCGGCACCTCGACGAAATCCGGATCGCCGTAGAACGCCTCGCGGTCGGCGTAGGCGAGCTTCGCGCACTCGACTTGCAGGTGGATGAAGTCGGGCCCCGCTGGGTCGAGTCCGTCAAGATCGAACCATTTAAGCAGCGCCAGCTGCTGCAGCATCACCGGACCCTGTCCCCAAGGTCCGGTCTTGCACACGGTGTAGCGGCCATAGTCGTAAGTCAGCGGCGCTTCGATGGCCGGCGTCCAGCGCGCCATGTCGTCGCCGGTCAGCACACCGCGATGCCGCGCGCCGCTGGTGTCCATGATTTCTTGGGTGCGGCAGAAACGGTCTATGGCATCGGCGACAAAGCCCTGCGACCAGGATTTGCGCGCCCGCTCAATCTGAGCAACGCGATCGCCACCGCCGCTTTCGGCTTCGTTGAGGATCCGCCGATACGTTGTCGCCAGCGGCTTGTTGACGAATAGCGCGCCAGTCGGCGGCACCGAGCCGCCGGGCAGATACACTGCCGCCGAAGTCGGCCAATACTCGCGGAACATGTCGGCGACCGTGGCAATGGTGGCGCTAGCCCGCTCGACCAGTGGATGACCGTTCTGCGCATAGCCGATTGCCGGCGACAGCACCTCGCGCAGCGTCGCGGTGCCGTGGTCGCGTAACATCATCATCCAGGTTTCGAATGTCCCGGGCACGACGGCGGCAAGAAGCCCGGTGCCGGGTACGAGATCGAGGCCTTCGCGGCGATAATGCGCAATAGTTGCTTTTGCCGGCGCCGGTCCTTGCCCGCAGATCACTTCCGGCTTGCCGCGCTTAACGTCGAATACGATGAGCGGCGCATCGCCACCGGGACCGTTGAGATGCGGTTCTACCACTTGCAGCGTCAACGCTGTCGCGACGGCGGCGTCAAAAGCGTTGCCGCCCTTCTCCAGCATCGCCATGCCGACAGCAGTAGCGATCCAATGGGTCGAGGTGACGACGCCGAACGTGCCTTCGATTTCCGGGCGCGTCGTAAACGGCTGCGGGTTGATGTTGCGCATGCGGGCGAAGCTACCACGCCGCCCGCATCATGACACGTGGTCGGAGGAGCCTAGCTTGAGCTCGGCGTCGCCGGAACGAATTTGAGCGCGACGCCGTTCATGCAGTAGCGCAGTCCCGTGGGTTTCGGGCCGTCGTTGAAGACGTGGCCGAGATGGCCGCCGCAGCGGTGGCACGAGACTGCCGTGCGCAGCATGCCAAACGTGTGATCCTTCGTTTCGATGACAGCATTGTCGAGCGGGGCCCAGAAGCTCGGCCAGCCGGTGCCGCTTTCGAATTTGGTCTTCGACGAGTAGAGCGGTAAGTCGCACCCGGCGCAGGCGAACTTACCAGCGCGATGTTCGTTCAGGAGCGCACTGGTGAAGGGCCGTTCGGTGCCCTCGTGACGCAGCACCTGGTAGGCCTCGGGCGAGAGAATCTTGCGCCACTCTTCGTCGGTATGAGTGACTTCGAAGCTCGCCGCCGCCGTGGCGGCATGAGGCCGCAGCAACCGGCCGAATGCCAGCACTGCGATTGCAGCCGTGCCAGCAAAGAGCGTTTGTCGGCGGGTGAGCATCATCAATATCCTCCTGAAGCCACGCCGGCTTATACGCCAGGTTGCCGCGACCGTCACGCATGGGTGCGGTAACGGCGGGGGCAATATTTGGTGAAGTGCCGAGCCGGCCCGATGACGGGGCGGCGAGTTCTCAAATTCGCCGGCTGTCATAGGCCCAATGCAGCAGGGCCTGGCGCTGCCTGGGCCAGCAGGTGACGTCGCCCGGCTCGCAGTTTCGTTCAATCTGCCGGATATGGCGCCGGATCGCCTTCCAGCGCCTGATCTGCCGGGGGTCCTCGTCCGGGATGCGGCGTCCCATATAATACCGGCAGTACCATTGAAGCTAGCCCCGCGGGTCATTCGGATGTAGCCATCCCTTCTTGCGCCATACCGAAAGCGGCTGGCTTGCGGCGACGCCGTAAAAGTTCAGCGCGGGATCGCTATGCTTGCCGGCTAGCTTTGGGCGTGCGAACCAGCTCCGCGGAAACTCGCGGGCGCAATCCGTCATGTACTTGCCGCCAAACACGCCGAGCCGCAGCATTTCAGCTGGCGTCAATTGAGGACGAAATTCGGGATCGAAATTGCGTCCGGTCGGAGCGGAAAGGGCGTAGCGGTAGCCCTTCTGCATCTTGTCATTCACTGTAACTATTTTCTTCTTGTTATTTTTCGTGTTCCTGTTCTTCGTCGCCATCATCGCCGCCGGTGAGCGCGAAGCTCAATCATCTCAACACAAGAGCCAAAAAAGAACCGGGCCCTTGCGGGCCCGGTCTAGGGTCGTCGGCGTGGGGGCGCCAACGATCGCCCTTCAGAGGGGAAGGCTGCATGTTAGCGGTTGCCGGTCTGGGGAGGATCCACTGCGACCGCTTCCTACAGCACAACGATATATGCGATGTCGCGTCGGCACCGCACAACGCGACGGCGGGCATGTCAGCCATGCGCTGCCGGCAACATCGTCACAATTTTCGCGCGATCAACCACGGTGTGTTTGGTTGCATCGGCTCGCGGCGACGCGAACAAACCGCTTAGAAGTTCCAGCGTTGCGCGTTGGCTACGAGAAAGTCGCGGAACGCCTGTACGCGCGCGACCGTCTTGAGTTCTTCCGGATAAACGAAGTAGGCGTCGAGCGCGATCGGATCGGCGTCGGAGAACAGTTGCACCAGCCCGCCATCGCCTTCGACCAGATAGTCCGGCAGCATGGCAATGCCGATGCCGCGCTGGCAGGCGCGCAGGATACCGAGGATGTTGTTGACGACGAGGTGCGGCGTGCGCGGGCCCTGTCCGTTGCGCGCCACCTCGGTGAGGTACAGCGAGCGCTGCAAGTATTGCGGCACATTGCCGCCGAGCATGAGAATACGATGGTTGTCGAGGTCTTCGAAGGCCCGCGGCGTGCCATAGCGCTTGAGATATTCGGGCGAGGCGTAGACGTGGAAGTGGACCGCAAACAGTTTGCGTTGAATGAGATCCGGCTGGGTCGGCTGGCGCAGACGGATGGCGACGTCGGCCTCGCGCATGGCGAGATCGAGTTCCTCTTCCGTGGTCAAAAGCGTGATGTGGACTTCCGGGTAAAGATCGGCGAACTCGCCAAGGCGGGGCGTGAGCCAGTGCACGCCGAGGCCCGGCGTCGTCGTAACCCGCAGGTCGCCGTTCGGCCGTTCCTTGCTGTCGGTCAGCTTGGCGCGCGCCGCTTCGAGCTTCATGAACACGTCATGGGCGGTGCGGAACAGCAGGTCGCCCTGCTCGGTCAAGATCAATCCGCGCGCATGGCGGTGAAACAGCGAGACGGCCAGCTCCTGCTCCAGCGCGCTCACCTGACGCGACACCGCCGACTGGGAGAGCCCGAGCTGTTCGCCCGCATGGGTGAAGCTGCCCGCTTCGGCGGCGGCATGAAATACTTTGAGCTTATCCCACTCCATTGTTGTGCTTTCTGAACCCTCCCCAAGTGGGAGAGGTGAAAAATCATTCCGCCGCGATACGCGGTTCGGCTTCGCCGTGGGCGGCGAGAAATTTCTCGGCTTGGAGCGCGGCCATACAACCG
>JBAUGC010000934.1:0-7585 GCA_049679485.1 Xanthobacteraceae bacterium | reverse complement strand
ATATGCGGTTTCTTAACGCGGAACTCGCGCTCCTCGGGATCGCGCCGGTTGCATCCGATCGCGTGATCGACACGCTGGCCCTGGCGCGCCGCAAATATCCGGGCGCGGCAAACAGTCTCGACGCGCTTTGCGCCCGCTACGGCATCGACACGTCGCGGCGGACCAAACATGGCGCCTTGCTCGATGCCGGAATTCTCGCGGAAGTCTATGCCGAATTGACCGGCGGGCGCCAGGCCGCTCTCGTTTTCGCCCATGGCGCCGCTTCGATCGGGGCAGGGGCGGCGAGCCTGCTTGCGCAAAGACCGCATCCGCTCCCCGCGCTGCTCAGCGTCGAGGAACGGTCCCGTCATCGCGCTTTTGCCGCCACCCTTGGCCCCGCGGCGGTCTGGAACGCCTATTTGCCCGCGGAAGCCCCGGCCGGAACGGCGGAAATGACAAGGGCCTGATTGTTCCTTCTCGGGGGTGTTGTTAGCTTAGTGATGCGCCCCTTGGCTCATTCCCCGGCTTCGCGCTGTTCGAGCTTTTCCTTGGCTTCGAGATCTTCCCCCGTTTTCTGATCGACGATGCGCATCGAAAGGCGCACCTTGCCGCGGTCGTCGAAGCCCAGGAGCTTCACTTTGACCTTGTCGCCTTCCTTGACGACATCCGAGGTTTTGGCGACCCTTCCCTTGGCGAGTTGGGAGATGTGGACGAGACCGTCCTTCGAGCCGAAGAAATTCACGAAGGCGCCGAAATCCACCACTTTGACGACCGTGCCATCGTAGATCTGGCCGGCTTCCGGCTCGCTCGCGATGGACTTGATCCAATTGATCGCGGCGCGGATCGAATTGGCGTCGGAGGAAGCGACCTTCACCGTGCCGTCGTCCTCGATATTGATTTTGGCGCCGGTTTTTTCGACGATCTCGCGGATCACCTTGCCGCCGGTCCCGATCACCTCGCGGATCTTGTCGGTGGGAATTTTCAAGGTCTCGATGCGGGGCGCGAATTCGCCGAGTTCGGCGCGCGCGCCGGTGAGCGCCTTGGCCATTTCGCCCAAGATATGCAGCCGGCCAGCCTTGGCCTGATCCAACGCCGCCCGCATGATTTCTTCGTTGATGCCGGTGATCTTGATGTCCATTTGCAGCGACGTGATCCCTTCCGCGGTGCCGGCCACCTTGAAATCCATATCGCCGAGATGATCCTCGTCGCCGAGAATGTCGGAGAGGACCGCGTAGCGCTCGCCTTCGAGAATGAGGCCCATGGCGATGCCCGCCGTCGGCCGCTTCAGCGGTACGCCGGCATCCATCAATGCGAGCGAGGAACCGCACACGGTCGCCATCGAGGACGAGCCGTTCGACTCGGTAATCTCGGAAACGAGGCGGATCGTGTAGGGGAACTCGTCTTTCGACGGCAGCATCGGGTGGATCGCGCGCCAGGCGAGTTTGCCGTGGCCGATTTCGCGCCGGCCCGGCGCACCGATGCGGCCGGTTTCGCCGACCGAGAAGGGCGGGAAATTGTAGTGCAGCAGGAACGTCTCTTTGTACGTCCCCTGCAGCGCATCGATGAACTGTTCATCCTCTCCGGTGCCGAGCGTCGCGACCACCAGCGCCTGGGTCTCGCCGCGGGTGAACAGGGCCGAACCGTGGGTGCGCGGCAACACGCCGACTTCGCAAACGATCTGCCGAACGGTTTTCACGTCGCGGCCGTCGATGCGTGTGCCGGTGTCGAGGATGTTCCAGCGCACGATCTTGGCTTCGAGCTCCTTGAAAACGGCGGTGACCGCGAGCTTTTCATGCTTCGGTTCGGCGCCTTCGGCAAAGAAGTGCTCCATCACCCGCTGTTTGATCGCAGCGACCGCATCCTGCCGATCCTGCTTGCGCACGATTGCGTAAGCCGCGCGCAAATCCTTCTCGGCCAGACCGAGAATTTCCTGTTCCAGCGCGGCATGATCGGAAACGGCTAGCTCGCGCGGTTCTTTCGCCGCTTTTTCCGCGAGCTTGACGATCGCCTCGATCACCGGCTGGAAATGCCGGTGCCCGAACATCACCGCGCCCAGCATGATTTCCTCGGATAGCTCTTTTGCTTCCGATTCCACCATCATCACCGCGTCGTGCGTACCGGCGACGACGAGATCGAGCTGGCTCTCCGGCATCTCGTCCAGCGCCGGATTGAGCACGTATTCATTGTTGATGAAGGCAACGCGCGCGGCGCCGATCGGGCCCATGAACGGCGCGCCAGAGAGCGTGAGCGCCGCAGAGGCGGCAACCATCGCCACGATATCCGGATCGTTCTCCTGATCGTGCGACAGCACGGTGACGGTCACCTGCGTATCGCAGCGCCAGCCTTCGGCGAACAGCGGACGGACCGGGCGATCGATCAGGCGCGACGTCAGCGTATCCTTTTCGGTCGGGCCGCGCTCGCGCTTAAAGTAGCCGCCCGGAATCCGGCCGGCGGCGTAATATTTCTCAGTATAGTTGACCGTCAGCGGAAGGAAATCGATCCCTTCCTTGGGTTGTTTGGCGGCGACGACGGCGGCGAGCACGGTAGTCTCGCCGTAGGTGGCCATGACGGCGCCGTCGGCTTGGCGCGCGACCTTTCCGGTTTCTAGCGTGAGCTGGCGGCCACCCCAGTCAAGTTGCACACGATGAATATTGAACATTTCGATTGTCTCTCATGGTTTTCGCGGTGGCGCGAAAGCCATGAGCAAGACGGCGAGAGGCTGTCGTTCGCAATTGGCTTGCGAATCCAAACAGCATCCGGCGATCCTGCCATGGCCCTCGGCCTTCCCGTGATATGGACGGGCATCGGCCCGTCGCTCTAATCGGCAGCTTATGCTGCCATAAACAGCGGACGCATTCTGCGGTCCGCCACAGCGCGCGCGGATCATTCCGCGCGCGAATTCGTCAAATACGGATACCTAATCGCTCAATCAAGACTTTGTAACGCCATTCATTGGTGCGCCGCAGATAGTCGAGAATCTGACGCCGCTGCGACACGAGCTTAAGAAGCCCGCGCCGGGAGTGGTTGTCCTTGATGTGAGTCTTGAAGTGATCGGTCAGGTTATTGATCTGCTCCGACAGCAGCGCTACCTGCACCTCGGGCGATCCGGTATCGCCGGATTTAACGGCATACGTAGTAATAACCTCCGCCTTACGCGCGGTCGTAATCGACATCGTCACCAACCTTTTTGTCTGCCGGCGCGACCTGTCACGCCGTTTAAATTGAACACGCGCTTGGGGACGATCTCGCCGCGGTCAACCTCGGCAATGGCCACGAGCTGATCGCTCGAACCGACTTGGACCGTGCCGCGAACAATAGCGGCGTCCCGTCCACGCAACAAAACGGTTTGGCCCCTTTGGAGCCTTGCCGCATCTGCCGGGCTAACGGCCAGCGCCGGGATGTCGTCCAGCGCGGTCTCGACCGGCAGTAGAATGTCGGCGAGATTTCCCTCGCCAGCGGCCGCTCTATGGCACAAAGATTCAAGCCGTTCCAGTGAAATCATGTCGGTCTCGGCGAACGGCCTGACTTGGCTCCGCCGTAGCGCGCTGACGTGACCGAGCACGCCCAACGCGCGGCCGAGATCGCGCGCCAATGCACGCACGTAAGTGCCCTTGCCGCATTCTGCGGCAAGTACGGCGTGATCCGCGTCCGGCATTTCGGCCAGATCGAGCCGGTGTATGGTTACCGGGCGCGGAGCAATCTCAATCGTCTCGCCTTCGCGTGCCAGATCGTAGGCCCGTTCGCCGTCGATCTTTATGGCGGAAAAGCGCGGCGGAACCTGCTCGATCGTGCCAACGAAGCGCGTCAGTAACGCTTCGATCGCCGCCCGGTCGGGGCGGCTTTCGCTGGTGTCGACCACCCGGCCCTCGGCGTCGTCGGTATCGCGCTCTTCGCCCCAGCGCACGGTGAACAGGTAGGTTTTACGGCCGTCGACCACGAACGGCACGGTCTTGGTCGCCTCACCGAGCGCGATCGGCAGGCAGCCCGAAGCCAAAGGGTCAAGTGTTCCGGCGTGACCGGCGCGTTTCGCCGCGAACAAGCGCTTGATGACCGCGACCGCATGTGTCGACGTCATGCCCACGGGCTTATCGAGCACGACCCAGCCATGCACATCCCGCTTTGGCCGCTTTTTGTTCGACTTTTTGTCCGGCGGCGAAGCATCGGCCTCTACCGCAAGCGCAACCTCAGCGGCTCGGTCGGCTTCCTGTCCGTCGACCGATTGAATGGTGTTGATCACCGACATTAGTCGTCCTTTTCGCCGCTCAGATCCCGATTCTGCGATTCGGCGTCGTGCAGGTCGCGCTGGACCGCGGGTGTTCGCAAAAGCTTCTCGATACGTTCTGCTTCCTCGAATCGTTCGTCGACGCGAAAACGTATCTCGGGAGCGAATTTCAGGTTAACGCGCCGGGAAATTTCGCCGCGCAGGTATCGTTTGTTGCTTTCGAGCGCCGCGAGGACCGCTTCTGCATCGCGGCCGCCGAGCGGCATGACGTAGATCGTGGCGAGCCGCAGATCGGGGCTCATGCGCACTTCCGGCACCGTGATCATATGGCCCTCGAGTACGGGATCGTGCACGTCGCCGCGCGCGAAAAGTTCCGCAAGCGCGTGGCGAACCAGCTCGCCGACGCGCAACTGCCGCGCAGAACCGCCGGCGGACTGTTCACGGTGATGGTGGCGATGACGTGCCATGGTTTATTGCAATTCTTGATTTCTTGCTCGTTATGGCTGGGTACTGTCCCGGCCATCCACGTTTTCCAATGATGCCAGCTAAGGCGTAGGTGCCCGGCACCAGGCCGGGCATGACGGAGTGTCACAGCGATCGCTGTACGCTCTCCACCCGGTAGCATTCGATTATGTCGCCTACCTTCATGTCGTGGTAGTTCTCAAACGCCATGCCGCATTCTTGGCCGGCGACAACTTCGCGCGCATCGTCCTTGAAGCGCTTGAGCTGCGACAGCTTGCCTTGGTGCACGACCACGCTGTCGCGAATAAGCCGGACATTCGCGCCGCGTTCGACCACGCCGTCGGTAACCCGGCAGCCGGCGACGTTGCCGACTTTCGAGACCTTGAAGACTTCGAGAATGACCGCGTTGCCGAGCATGGTCTCGCGCAGCGTCGGCGGGAGCAATCCCGACATCGCTTTCTTCACGTCATCGACGAGATCGTAGATGATGTTGTAGTAGCGAATTTCGACGCCGGCCTGCTCGGCGGCTTCGCGCGCTTCCTTGTGGGCGCGTACGTTGAAGCCGATGACGGCCGCTCCCGAAGCGCCGGCCAGCGTCACATCGGATTCGGTAATGCCGCCGGCGCCAGCGAAGATGATACGCGCGGCAACTTCTTCGGTCGAAAGTTTTTCCAGCGCGCCGACAATGGCCTCGATCGAGCCCTGGACGTCGCCCTTGATTACCAGCGGGAATTCCTTGCGGCCGGAACTCTTGAGCTGACTCATCATCTGCTCAAGGGAGCCGCGCATGCCGGTCTGCCGTGCCGCCGTAATGTCGCGCCGTTGCCGGGCGCGGTAATCGGCAATTTCGCGGGCGCGCGCTTCGGTCGCCACAGCAGCCAGCCGGTCGCTGGCCTCAGGCGTGCCGTTGAATCCGAGCACTTCGACCGGCATGGAAGGTCCGGCGGCGACGACTGAATGCCCGGTATCGGACACAAGCGCGCGCACGCGGCCCCATTCGGATCCGGCGACCACGATATCGCCCGGCTTGAGCGTGCCCCGCTGCACCAGTACGGTTGCGACCGGGCCGCGGCCACGATCCAGGCGCGCCTCGACCACTGTGCCTTCCGCCGCGCGGTTCGGGTTGGCCTTGAGCTCAAGCACTTCCGATTGCAACGCAATTATATCGAGCAGCTTGTCGAGATTGCGCTTCTCCTTTGCGGAGACCTCGACTTCGAGCACGTCGCCGCCCAGCGATTCCACCTGGATCTCATGTTGTAGCAGCTCGGTGCGCACGCGCTCCGGCTTGGCGTCCGCTTTGTCGATTTTGTTGATGGCAACGATGATGGGGACTTTCGCCGCCTTGGCGTGCTGGATCGCTTCCACGGTCTGCGGCATGACGCCGTCGTCGGCGGCGACCACCAACACGACAATGTCGGTGATCTTGGCGCCGCGAGCACGCATCGCCGTAAAAGCGGCGTGACCGGGTGTATCGATGAAGGTGACCCGGCCGCCGGACGGCGACGTCACCTGATAAGCGCCAATGTGCTGCGTGATGCCGCCAGCCTCCGCGGCCGCTACGTCGGTCGAGCGGATGGCGTCGAGCAGCGACGTCTTGCCGTGATCAACGTGGCCCATGATGGTGACGACAGGCGCCCGCGGCAGCAGGTTCGCAGGATCGTCGGGCGCGTCGAACATGCCTTCTTCGACGTCGGATTCGGCGACGCGGCGCACGGTGTGGCCGAGTTCCTCGGCGATGAGCTGAGCGGTGTCGGCGTCGATCGTATCGGTGATCTTCGCCATGTGCCCCTGCTGCATCAGGATGCGGATCACGTCGACCGCGCGCTCGGCCATGCGGTTGGCCAGTTCCTGGATGGTGATCGTCTCCGGGACGGTCACTTCACGCGCGATCTTTTCCTTTGGCTCGTTGTCGCGATGGCCGCTGATGCGCTGGACGCGGCGGCGGAACGAAGCCACCGAGCGTTCGCGCACCTCATCGGCGGTAAGGGCCGTCACGACAGTCAGCCGGCCGCGGCGTTTTTCGGCACCGACGCGGGGTGTCTTGGGCGCAGGCGCGGGACGCGCCGCTACGCCGCCACGGCGGGGGCTGCGTGGAGCCTCCTCTTCCTCGGCTTCGAGTACGGGACGAGCGCCCGGTTTTGCCAGGGTTGTCTCGGCGCCGAAGCGCTTCTTGGCAACCTCGTCGGCTTTTCGCTTGGTTTCTTCGTCGTGTTTGCGGCGATCTTCTTCGTCACGCTTGCGCGCTTCGGCTTTGGCGCGCTCCGCCTTTTCCGCTTCTTCGCGGCTTTGGCGAATGCGCGCTTCTTCCTCGGCGATCTTGCGCTCTTCAGCTTCGCGCAGCCGTGCGTCGGCAAGCGCATGAGCGCGCGCGCTCCGTTCTTCCTCGGTAAGCGTGCGCAGCACGACACCGGATGGCTTCGGCGCGGCGCCAGGCGCAGCAGGTGTCGGCGCGGACGTGGGCGGCGCGGCCGCCGGCGCTTTAGCGGTTACGACGCGTTTTGGCGCCACAGCGCTGCGTTCCGCGGGCGCAACTAGCTCTGCTTTGCCTTCACCCGGAGCACGGCGTTTGACTTTCTCGACCACGACCGCCTTGCTGCGGCCATGGCTGAAGCTTTGGCGCACGACGCCTTGCTCGACGCCGCCGCGCTTTAAGGTCAGCGTCTTGGTCGAACTGACGCTCAGCTTTTCGCCGCTATTTTTGGTCGTCTCGGTCATTACGCATCGTGTCCCTGGCCGGCTTTGAGTTCGGCGCAGCCTTCCGGCCTAATTGTGCTGATCACCGGCCCGAAACCGTTCGAGGCGCCGACAGCGCGCTAAAAGGGTCTCGCTCCCTGGGCCGGCGAGCAAGGCTGCATGTATCACATTTGGGCGGTTCAATGCCAAATCCCATTGCGCTGAGTTAAGAAATCCGATCACCACAGG
>JBAUGC010000933.1:0-20023 GCA_049679485.1 Xanthobacteraceae bacterium | reverse complement strand
ACGTACAGGCGCCGTGGCTCGGATTGACCGGCTTCTGCACCGTCGCCCTGATGCTGTCGCTGCTCATCTTCATCGGCGAAGCCGTGCGCGACGCCTTCGATCCGCGAAAGACGTTCCGATAGGGAATGTGCTATATTTGATATGACAGCGCATCGGAACTGAGAACATGAACAAAATTGTCCGAGAGAATTATCCGGCCTCAAAGCTTCCCGACGATCTACGCGTCGGCGTCGATCCGGAAGCCCGCGTCACCGTCACTGTTACGTTGGAAGAGCAGCGTCCCGAGCGCGCGCCGACGCTTGAGGAAATATGGGCGATGAGAAAGCCGCCGTATCGCACGAAGGGACAGATCGATGCCGACCTTCGCGCCCAACGAGACGAATGGGATGACTGACGAAGCGCCCGCTCCAATTATCTATGTTGACGCTAATCCGTTCAGTTACTTCGTTGACGGCGACGAGGATATCGCAAGGCATCTGAAGCCATTTTTTGATTTTTTGAGGGAGAAGCCTGGTCTCGCCATGACCAGCGAGTTGACGCTCGCAGAGGTCTTGGCAAAGGCCAGCCCGGATGCGCGGCGTGGCTATTTCATTGTTTGGAGCAACCTTTTCCAGTTGCATCCCGTCACGAGAGATATCCTGATCGACACGGCCGATTATCGGCGCGTCAGCCGAAAAGCCCGTCCAGATGGAACGAGAGCCACAATAAAACTTCCTGATGCCATCCATGTAGTCACGGCGATTCGATGTCGCTGCCGCGCGTTTCCTTCGGCCGATGCCGATCTAAGAGTACCGGTCGAAATGGCTGTCTTTGAGCCAAGCGAAGCAGGCGTTGCCAACCTCATCCGTGGCATTGTATGATCGCCCCCCTGCTCTCCATCCGCGACCTCTCCGTCGCCTTCCGCGCCGGCGGACATGAGACGCTGGCCGTCGACCGCGTTTCCTTCGACATCGCCAGGGGCGAGACGATGGCGCTGGTCGGCGAATCCGGCTCCGGTAAATCGGTGACGGCGCTGTCGATCTTAAAGCTTCTGCCCTACCCGACGGCATCGCATCCAACGGGCGCTATCGTTTTCAACGGCCGCGACCTGCTCCCGCTCTCCGAGCGCGACATGCGCCACGTGCGCGGTGACGACATCACAATCGTTTTCCAGGAGCCGATGACCTCGCTTAATCCGCTGCATACCATCGACAAGCAGATCGGCGAGATTCTGCTCCTGCACCGCGGGCTCACGGGCGCCGCGGCCCGTGCGCGCACCATCGAGGTACTCACGCAGGTCGGCATTCCCGATCCGCAAAGCCGGCTCGGCAGCTATCCGCATCAGCTGTCCGGCGGCCAGCGCCAGCGCGTCATGATCGCCATGGCGCTCGCCAACGAGCCCGATCTGCTCATCGCCGACGAACCGACCACCGCGCTCGACGTCACCGTGCAGGCGCAGATCATCAAGCTACTGCAGGACATCCAGAAACGGCTCGGCATGTCGCTGTTGTTCATCACCCACGACCTCGGCATCGTGCGCAAGATCGCGCAGAAGGTCTGCGTGATGAAGGAAGGCAAGATCGTCGAACACGGCACTGTCGAACGGGTCTTTGCCGCACCCGCTCACCCTTATACGCGCGCGCTTCTTGCCGCCGAGCCGAAGCCGGACCCGGCCCCACCGCAGCCCGACGCGCCAATGATTCTGCATGCCGACGATCTAAAAGTCTGGTTCCCGATCAAGCGCGGCGTGCTGCGCAAGGTCGTCGGCCACATCAAGGCCGTCGACGGCGTCAGCATCGATCTGCGCAAGGGTGAAACGCTTGGCGTGGTCGGCGAATCGGGCTCCGGCAAGACGACACTCGGCCTTGCTCTCCTTCGCCTCATCTCCTCCGACGGCCCGATCGTGTTCATGGGCAACCAGCTTCAGGGCCTTCGCTTCAAGCAAATGCGGCCATTCCGCCGCGACATGCAGATCGTTTTCCAGGACCCCTACGGGTCGCTCTCTCCGCGGCTGTCGATCGCCGATATCATCAAGGAGGGGCTCGAGGTACATTTTCCGGATATGCCGGAACGCGAACGCGATGCGCGGGTCGTGCAGGCGCTCGGCGATGTGGGCCTTGATCCAGCCACCCGCTTTCGCTTTCCGCACGAATTCTCCGGCGGCCAGCGGCAGCGCATCGCGGTGGCGCGTGCGATCGTGCTGGAGCCGACCTTCGTCGTGCTCGACGAGCCGACCAGCGCGCTCGACATGCTGATCCAGTCGCAGATGGTCGATCTGTTGCGCGATCTGCAGAAGCGGCGCAACCTCACCTATCTCTTCATCTCGCACGATCTGCGCGTGGTTGCCGCGCTGGCGAGCCGCTTGCTGGTGATGCGCCAGGGCAAGGTCGTGGAGGCCGGCGCCGCCGCCGATCTATTCAGGAATCCCAAGACCGATTACACGCGCGCGCTGTTAGCCGCCGCGTTCAATCTTGAAACGGCGCCTGCGGGCGTAGTGGCGCAATAGGTGGATACCCGGCTTCATTGCCGGGCATCCACTCCTTGTCGTGTGCCAGGCTCAAGTCGCGGATGGGACGAGCCAGGCTATGACAACGCGTTACCTTCGCCGCGGCGCCGCGCGGCCCGCCGGCGAGTTCGCGTCACTCACTTCGGCGCTTCGGCGGCCATTTGTCCGGGCGGTTCGATTCTGAAAGTGAAGATCGAAACCTTTTCGCCCGGCTTGAAGGGTCCGGGCACCTTGTTGTGCACCGAGGGTATGCTGCGAAGATAGGCGACGACCGCAGCCACATCCTGTTTCGTCATGTGTGTAAATGCGGGGTAGTTCATGATGGGCGCCAGTTGGCGGCCGTCAGGGCGCTTTCCGGTCGTGATCGCGGTAGCGATTTGTTCGTCAGTCCACGAGCCGAGGCCAGTTTCCTTATCCGGCGTGATGTTTCTACCATTGAATACGCCGAGGCCCGGAATCTCGAAGCCTACATCCGATCCGCCGAGAAATTTATCTTTGTCGGGCTTGCCGAAGAAAAATCCTGGCGTATGGCAGTCGTTGCAACCCGCGATGACAACCAGATATGCGCCCCGTTCGACCGGCGACTCGGCGCGAGCGCTCGGCAGCAGAACCGTTGCCCCGGCGATAGCAGCCACCGCCGCAACGGCGACAGCACCAGATATACCTTTCATGATGTCCCCTCCCCTTTTTGCATTGTTTGGTCGTCGTGCGCGCGGTGCACGCGACCCAGATTTGCGACGACAGGTTATACGGCCAGCGCAGGAAGGCAAGCGCGCCGGGCGAGATGCGCTTGCCCAACTTCGACCGACCTTCGCAGGATTGAAATTCGTCCCACTGCAGGAATTGGTCGCGACGCGTCAGGCCGAGCCGGCGCGTCGTTCGCGGAGGTGCCACCACACCACCGCGCCGATTCCAATCACCGCGCCGGCGATGAGTACGACGAGCAAAGCCGAATTTTCGATCCAGGCGATGGCCGGTACGCCAAGGGCCATGATCAGGCCAAGAAGGCCGACTTGCCAGGACAGAACCTGCACACCGGCAGTAAAAGTGCCGAGCGCCAGCAACGTGAAGATCGCCAGCGCCGTCGTCTGTGCAGTGAAAATCCTCTGCACGCTGGTCAGCAACAACATGTTCATGACCAGCAGAAAGGCGCACCAGTGCAACACCTGCGTTACAACGAGCCGCAGACGCCCGGTTTTATCGGCAGCCTCCTGCCAGCCGGCGCCGACACAGATCAGCGCGATGATCGGCGCGAGGATCTCCCAAAGTATGACGATCGGCTGCTTTGAAAAACTCGTGTACGCAACGCCGGCGATCGTGAGGATCAACACCACGGTGAAGGGCAGTTCCCTGATCCAAAAGCTCAAGTGCTTGGCGCGGTGCGCCGGGCTGACCTGCGGGACGCTGATTGGTGCGGCGTGCGGATCGTGATCTGGGCTCGTCATCGCCTCTGCTCCGCGGTTTAATGATCCGGGTCGGCGATTTCAGATTAGATCACATCGGCACGGCGCGCTACGGCTTACCGCGCAATTCGCCGCCCACTTGTGACGTCACTGCCGGCATTGGCGATACGTTCGACGGCATCGGCAATCGGTTCGATGGTTACCGCCATGTAAAACGCGTTGGCGTGAATAAGCGTCCCCGGATCGCTTACGATTCCAACATGGCCTTTCCAGAAGATGAGATCACCGCGTTTCAGATCGGCGAGTCCGGCGGCGTGTTCGAACGGAACGCCCAAAGCAGCTTCCTGCATGTCACTGTCGCGCGGGCACGAAATACCACAAGCTGTCAGCGCGACCTGCACCAGTCCGGAGCAGTCGAGGCCGAGCATTGTCTTTCCACCCCACAGATACGGCACGCCAACGAAGCGCTCGGCAACGGCGACGAAATCCGTCTCATGATGTCCGACCGGGGCAAGATGCGCGGCTGGAATGTAGCCACCCGCTGCCGTGACTGCCATGCGGTCCGCGATACGGGCGACGGCCAGATGGGCGCCAAGCGGCAGCGCTTCGATCGGCGGCAGCTTGATCGAGGGGCCCGGAAATACCAACGTCCGCAGCGCTGCGACTTTGTGCGTGGTCAGCGGGCCAGGCGGCGCCAGCGCGTTGGCCGGCAGCCAGCCGACATAGCCATCGGCCGCGAGCTGACCCCAGGCCCAGCCTTCGGCGTTCATATCGTAGATGCGGACGCGTTCGCCCTTGAGCGCCTCGGTCGCGAGTGGCGTATCCGGCCTTGGCTCGTTCCGCAGCGGCGCCTGCGGTTCGATCACTTCATAGAGGCGGCCATCGACGTAGCGCGCCGCCGCCACTTTGCCTTCAAGCTCCTTCGCCGCGAGATCGGCACGGGCCGGCGTGAGGCGAGGATCGAAGGCGCGCATTGCTTTGCCGGTTCAGCCGTAGCGCTCGACGAGCAGCGCATAGAGAGCGCGCGCGGCCTGACATTCACCGCCTTCGGGCCGGCCCGGCTTGGCCGTCGGCGTCCAGGCGAACAAATCGAAGTGCAGCCACGACTTTGCAGTGATAAAGCGGCGCATGAACAAGGCCGCGGTGATAGCGCCGGCTTGGCCGCCACTGCCAACGTTGTTGATGTCCGCAACTTTGGACTCCAGCATCGCCTCGTAAGGGCGCCACAACGGTAGTCGCCACAGCGGATCGTTCTCAACGGCGGCATGGCCCATAAGGCCGTCGGCCAACGCATCGTCATCGGTGAAAAAAGCCGGCACGTCGGGACCAAGAGCAACCCGCGCCGCACCGGTAAGCGTCGCAAAGTCAGCGATCAGTTCGGGTTTGTCCTCATTGGCGAGCGCGAGTGCGTCGGCGAGGACGAGGCGGCCCTCGGCGTCGGTGTTGCCGATCTCGACGGTGATGCCTTTGCGCGAGGTGTAGATATCGCGCGGCCGGAATGCGGCGCCGGAGATCGCGTTCTCTACCGCGGGGATCAGTACACTGAGCCGGACTTTCAGATTGCGCGACATGATCATGTGCGCCAGCGCCAGCGCCGTCGCCGCACCGCCCATGTCCTTCTTCATGTTGAGCATGGACGATTCCGGCTTGATGTCGAGGCCACCGGTATCGAAGCAGACGCCTTTGCCGACGAGCGCAACGCGTGGATAACCGGCGTCGCCCCATTTCAGCTCGATCAGCCGCGGCGCCCGCTCGGAGGCGCGCCCAACGGCATGAATAAGCGGAAAATTCGCGGCCAACAAATCGTCACCGATTGTAACCTTGATATCCGCGCCGTGGCGGGTGGCGAGTGCCTGCGCGGCCGCTTCAAGCTCCGCCGGTCCCATATCGTTGGCCGGTGTGTTGATAAGATCGCGCGCCAGCGCTACAGCTTCGACGACGCGATCGAGATCCTCGCGGTCAATACTCTGCGGCAGATCGAGCTTGGTTTGGTGGCCTTCGGCCTTGCGGTAGCGCGTGAAGCGATAGGAACCGAGCGCGAAGGCGAGCGCCGCAAGCCGCGCGTCGTGCGGATCGTTGGCAAACCGGTAAACGCCGCTGGGAAGAAACTGCGACAAGGTGCCGGGAAGAAACGGGTCCTTGGCGTCACTCGCCGCCTCGATCCCAAACAGGATTCCACCAAGTCCTTTGTCTCCCGGCAGCAAGAGATGGCGGCCGGATTTTGGCTCGTAGTTCGCTGCGTCCGCGAACGCGCGCGCCGAGGCGCCAAGCTGCTCACGCACTTCCGCGTAGTTCGCGGCATTGACGAACCAGATTGGAATCGCTGCCGCAGTACTTCCAGTCGTGAAGATCGAATTTATCATCAGCCGGGCCCGAGAACTGAACGCCCTGCTACCACGACGCCTCACTGCCGGGAAGGCAGCGCGCCTAGGCGCGGGATATGGTTCCGGCTTGCCCTTGCAGGTGGCTGTGCCTGATGCCGTAAAGCGCATAGATCAAAAGCCCGATCACGAGCCACCCGGCAAAGCGCAGCCAAGTGTCGAGCGGCAATCCGAACATCAGGAATAGCGATGATATAGCGCCAAGCGGCGCGATGACGTAGACCGCCGGCGTCCGAAAGGGACGCGTTAGGCCGGGCTCCCTGATACGCAGCACCAGCACGCCGACGCAGACGATGGCGAACGCAAACAGCGTGCCGATGCTCACCAGCTCGCCGACAAGGCCGATCGGCAGCAGGCCGGCGAGTACCATCACGATCGCGCCGGTGACGATTGTCGTCACATAGGGAGTGCGAAAGCGGCTGTGCACCTTGGCGGCCGCGCGCGGCAGCAGGCCGTCGCACGCCATCGAATAGAAGATGCGCGGTTGCCCGAGCAGCATGACTAGAATGACCGAGGTCAGTCCGAGAATGATGCCAAGCTTCAGGATCGGCGAAAGCGCGGCCAGCCCTATGGCGTCGATGCCGACCGCGATCGGATCGGGCACGTTGAGTTCGTCGTAGGGCACGATGCCGGTGAGCACGAAGCCGACCGCGACGTAGAGGATCGTGCAAACGACAAGTGATCCGAGAATGCCGATCGGCATGTCACGCTTGGGGTTCTTGGCTTCCTGCGCCGCGGTCGAAACAGCGTCGAAGCCGATGTAGGCGAAGAAGACAACAGCAGCACCGCGGACCACACCGCTCAAACCGAATTGGCCGGGGCCAGTATTCGGCGGGATGAAATCGCCGCCGGGGTTGCTCGCGGTTATCCAGTGTTCCAGGCTCACGAACGGCGCGGCCGCCACGATGAAAACCACAATGATCACGAGCTTGATCGCGACGATAACGCTGTTGGCGCGCGCCGTTTCATGGACGCCAACGACCAGGAGGGCGGAAACTCCGGCGATTACGAGCATCGCTGGGATATTGATCAATGCGCCGGTCACATGCCAGGCGCGCTCGGCGGCGTCGTAGGAAAACGGCGACCCGGCAAATGCCGGCGGCACGACGATGCCGATGTTCTTCAGGAAACTCACAACATAGCCCGACCAGCCGATCGCGACGGTAACGGCGCCGAGCGCGTATTCGAGGATCAGGTCCCAGCCGATGATCCAGGCGACGAGCTCACCCATGGTCGCGTAGGCATAGGTGTAGGCGCTGCCGGCGATCGGCACGGTCGAGGCCATTTCCGCGTAGCAGAGACCCGCGAACGCGCAGGCGAACCCGCCGAGGATGAACGACAGGGTGATCGCCGGGCCGGCGTTGGCTGCGGCGGCGTGTCCGGTGAGCACGAATATGCCGGCGCCGATGATCGCGCCGATACCGAGGGCTACCAGATTGACGGCCGACAAGGTGCGTTTAAGCGGCACGCCGTTGTGCGTGGTGAGCGCCTGCACCTCCGGTTCTTCGGCTTCGGCCTCTAATACCGCAATCGATTTACGCGCCCAGATTCTTTGCATGGAGGTCCTTATAAGATGCAACTAACAGAGTTGGCGCGCGCCTTGCGTAAATCCTGTCAGCAATCTACATAACAACCGGTTGGAGCCACCCAAGTTTCAGGAAACGCGATCACATCCGGCAAAAGTTATAACAATCCAGCCGCCGATAACGCCGCATGTTGCCGCCTGGCGACGCGCTCCATCGAAAAGTGCTCGATGGCTTCGTTGAACAGCCGATAGAAATTAAGTTCGGCGCGCAGGTGCAGAAACACCGCGCCCAATCCGATCGCCGCCCGATCCATAAAGACGAATTCGCGCGGCACCGTCACCGGGCCTTTGCGCTTGAGCGCCTGGTGCACACGGAAAGCTTCGCGCCGGCCGTATTCGCCGGGCGCTACCCCGTCGGCGATGGTGCGCACGCGATCATCGAGGAGCGGCGCGTAGATGAAGCGCGCCCAGATGTTGAGTGTGTCAATGAGATCGCGGGAGAGCTTGCGGAAGCCCCAGGTTTCGTAGGCATGCACGACGAGATCATCGTTGCCGCGCAGGAGCCCGTTATACAGATCGACAACGCCGCGGACGAATTTTGGCGGAAAAATACGGACGCAGCCGTAATCAAGCAGATTGATGCCGGCGGCTTTGCCGTTGCGTTCGAACACCGTGTAATTCCCCAGATGCGGATCGCCGTGGATCACGCCGAAGCGGCTGAACGGAAACCACCAGGCGGTGAACATGGCGGTGGCGACCGCGTTGCGGGCCGCGAGCGGATCGTTCTTGTGCTCAAGCATACGGCTGCCCTCGAGCCAGTCGAGCGTGAGCAACCGCCCGGTGGACAGTTCCGGCCAGGCGCGCGGCACGCGAACCATATCGACGCCGTCGAGCATGGTCCGATAGAGCGCGACGTGCTTGGCTTCGCGCCGATAATCCAGCTCTTCGCGCACCCGCGCGCCGATCTCCTTGCCGATCTCGCTGGTGTCGATAGCCGTATTGAGGCGCTGCCGAATGGCGAGCAGCCAGTGCAGTTGCTGCAGGTCGGCTTCGACCGCCGACTGCATATCCGGATATTGCAGCTTGCAGGCCAGCGCGGCGCCATCGAGCGAGCGAGCGCGATGCACCTGCCCGAGCGAGGCCGCCGCGGCCGGATGATGCTCGAAACTTGCGAACTTCTTCTGCCAGTCGGGCCCAAGTTCGGCGATCATTCGCCGCTTGACGAACGCCCAGCCCATCGGCGGCGCTTCGCTTTGCAGCTTCTGCAATTCGGTCGCGTACTCAGGCGGCAACAGATCGGGAATGGTCGCCAGCAACTGGGCGACCTTCATCAGCGGACCTTTCAGATTGCCGAGCGCAGAGGCGAGCGCCGAGGCTTCGCCGGCGCGATTGGGCGCGCCGCCAAGCAGACGCCGACCGGCGTAGCGCGCCGCCACGCCACTGACATTCGCGCCGACCCGCGCATAGCGCGCAGCGCGCGCGGAGAAACGGTTTTTTTCGCGGTCGGGTGTTTCGCGGTTCGCCATTAAGCTTTCGGCCAGTTGTCCCGTATCCAGCGAGCAAGATTCTGTTCGCTCACATCGCCAGCCGCGAGGGATAGGATCATCGCCGCAGCATCACTTTCGGGAACGACAAAGTCGACTTCGTTTATTCCTAAGAATGTGTACATCACCAGCAGCGCTGTTCGTTTGTTCCCGTCGACAAATGGATGGTTGCGCGCAATACCGTATCCATAGGCGGCGGCCAATTCCGGCAATTCGGCTTTTTCGTAAGCCCACTTATTTTGTGGTCGACCGAGTGCCGATTCGAGCAGTGCAACATCCCGAAGACCGGAAGAGCCGCCGTGAACAGCCAACTGCTCGTCATGAATCGCGAGCACAACTGAAATCGTCACCCATTCCGGCTCCTTCACTTCGCGAGCTCAGCGAGCGCATTTCGATACATCTTCATGCCACGGCGCGCGACTTTCATCGCTTGCTCGAATTTTGGATCGTAGGGTGTAAGACGGATTCCGCCTTCCGGAGTGATGGTCGCATAGAAGGTGTCGCCGGTCGCAAGATTAAGGCGCGCCATCATTTCCTTCGGCAATAAAAATCCGGTCGAGTTTCCAATTTTCTTCAACTTCACGGAGCCGACCGGCTGACCACGAGAGTCGGCAGCTACTTTTTTGTGTTGAGTCATACCGACCTCCGCTGTTATACGGTTTGTATAACTTAGTTGCACAAAATGTATAACGCAAGCTGCAATTCGCGCTGGCACAGTGGCGCGCGAAGCGAGCGACGCCGTTCCGGATTAAGTCGCGCGCCGGGCCGCCGAGGCTCGAATTTTGGATTCGGCCGGCTCGCGCGTGCGCCGTAAGCGCGGCGGCTTTCGTGCCTTTTCGGCATAATCGGTGAAGTTGGGCTCGGGTCCTTTCTCGCCGCCCTCGACCCATGCCACCTTGGCACGGATGTAGCTCATCATTGCATTGATGTGCGCCGCTTTTTCCTCAAGCCGGACAAGCTGCCGGCGCAGGATTTCGGCGCCGCGGGCCGTCGTCATGCGCTGGGTCTGGTATTCGACATTCAAAGCTTCGATTTCGCGAAGTGAAAAACCGAGCGACTGACCCATATGGATCATTCGCGCCATCTGGACGTGCTCGTTCGTGAAAATCTGATAGGGGTTCGATCCGCCCTTAGTGCCGGCTAGCGGCTTGAGCAGACCGCGCCGGACGTAAAAGCGCACCGTGTCGGTCGTCAGTCCCGTTGCCTGGGCAAACTCCGAAATTAGCATCGCAAATTAGTCCCGATTAAGCATTAAGCCTTGACCATAGACCTTGGTCCAAGGTTAGAAACTATGCTCGATCGGTTTTGGAGACAGGTCAATGGATAAGATCGCATTTGTCACGGGCGCATCTTCCGGCATCGGTGAAGCGACCGCGCGGCGGCTCTTGGCGGCCGGCTATAAGGTATTCGCCGGGGCGCGCCGGCTGGACCGAATGGCCGCCCTTGCCGGCCTCGGCGCCTCGCTTGTAGCCCTCGACCTCACCGACGATGCCTCGATCGTCCGCGCGGTAGAGACAATCAAGTCCCAGGCGGGCCGGCTCGACGTGCTGGTCAACAATGCCGGCTACGGCTCTTACGGCGCGCTTGAAGACGTGCCGCTCGACGAAGCGCGCCGGCAATTCGAGGTCAACGTCTTCGGCTTGGCACGGCTGTGCCAGCTGGTCTTGCCGATCATGCGCGCGCAAAAATCCGGCAAGATTGTCAATGTCACTTCCATCGGCGGAAAAATCTGGGAACCGCTCGGCGCCTGGTATCACGCCACCAAATTCGCGGTGGAGGGACTAAGCGACTGCTTGCGCGTAGAAGTCGGGCGTCTTGGCATCGACGTCATTATCATCGAGCCTGGCGCCATTCGCACCGAATGGGCCGGCATCGCCCGCGACGGGTTGCTGCAAGTGTCGGGCAACGGGCCATACGCCGATCAAGCCGAACGGCACGCCGCAATGCTCAAGACCGCCGACACGACAAGCCTCGCATCGCCGCCTGACGTTGTCGCCAAAACCATCCTGCGCGCCGTGCAAGTGGCGCGGCCCAGGACACGATACGCAACGGGAGGCGGCGCGCATCTCATCCTGTTCCTGCGCAAGATTCTGACCGACCGGATGTTCGACCGATTGATCCGGACAGTGACGCAGGGCTTTGGCCGGCGCGGCGGAGCCCGCGCTAACCCAGCCGTTCCAGCTCCTCAATCATCCGCTCGATGACGCCAAGGCCGCCCCGCCAGAACGTAGGATCGCGAGCATCGAGACCGAATGGCGCCAGCAGCTCGGTGTGATGCTTGGTGCCGCCGGCGGCAAGCATGGCAAGGTAGCGCTCGGCGAAACCATCCGCTGCATGCTCGTACACCGCATAGAGCGAATTCACCAGACAATCGCCGAACGCGTACGCGTAAACATAGAACGGTGAATGGATGAAGTGCGGGATGTAGGCCCAGAAAGTCTCGTAGCCGGGCTTGAGCTCGATCGCGGGGCCGAGGCTCTCGCCCTGCACTGAGAGCCACAATTCGTTGATCCGTTCGGCGGTCAACTCGCCGCTCTTGCGTTCAGTGTGGACCGCGCGCTCGAAAGTGTAGAACGCGATTTGCCGCACCACCGTGTTAATCATATCCTCGACTTTGGCCGCGAGCATCGCCTTGCGCTCTTTGTCGTCGCGCGTGGCGGCGAGAAGCTTCCTGAAAGTCAGCATCTCGCCAAACACGCTGGCGGTTTCGGCGAGCGTGAGCGGCGTCGGCGCCATGAGCGCCCCATTTGGCGCGGCCAGCACTTGATGCACGCCGTGGCCCAGTTCGTGCGCAAGCGTCATCACGTCGCGCGGCTTGCCCTGGTAGTTGAGCAGCACGTAGGGATGCGCCGACGGCACTGTCGGATGCGCAAAGGCGCCCGGCGCTTTACCGGGCCGCACCGGCGCATCAATCCAGCGCCCGGCAAAAAAGCGCTCGGCGATCTCCGCCATCTTCGGCGAAAATGCGCCATAGGCCGTCAAGACGGTGTTGCGCGCCTCGGTCCAGCCGATGGTGCGCTGCGCCACCTGCGGCAATGGCGCGTTGCGATCCCAGTGCGGCAGCCGCTTTTTCCCGAACCATTTCGCCTTCAGCGCGTAATAGCGGTGCGACAGCCGCGGATAGGCAGCGCGCACGGCGGCCACCAGCGCATCGACCACTTCGCGCTCGACCCGGTTCGACAAATGCCGATCGTCGGCGATGTCGGCGAAGCCGCGCCAGCGGTCGTAGATTTCCTTGTCTTTCGCCAGCGTATTGGTGATCAGCGCGAAGTGCTGCAGGTTATCTTTCAGCGTGTGCGCCAGCGCCTGCGAGGCAGCCTTGCGCTTTTCGCCTGAGCGGTCCTGCAACAGGTTGAGCGTCGGCTCAATGGCGAGCGTCTTGCCCAGGACCTTGAAACGCAAATTGGCGATCGTCGCATCGAATTCCCGATTCCAGGCGGAATAGGCCGTCATCGATTTTTCGTGGAACAGCTGCTCGACGCGATCTTCCAGCTGGTAGGGCCGGTAGCGGCGCACGTCTTCAAGCCACGGCCGATAATGGCCGAGCGCCGGATTGGTCATCGCCGCCTCGATCAGGACGTCATCGATACGGTTGAGTTCGAGGGAGAAGAACAGGAGATGCGTGGAAGCAGCCGTCAGCCGCTCCTGCACATCGCCGTAGAATTTAGTCCGCGCCGGATCGACGGTGTTGCCGGAGTGAATAAGCCCGGCATAGGAGGCAAGCCGTCCCATCAGATCGTCGATTGCCTCGTAACCCCGCACCGCCTCGGCAAGCGCCGAGCCAGCCTCCGGCGAACGTGCGAGGTCGGCGAGCTTGCCTTTGTAGGCATTCTCAAATGCGATGCAGTCGGCGTCGGCGCGCTCGAGATCGCGCTTGATCGCAGGATCGTCGAGCCCGGAATAAAGGTCAGACAGATTCCACTCAGGCAGCGCGCCGAGCGCAGTTTTTGCTGCGGCGGGCCCGTTTTTGACCGGCCGTTTAGCGGCTATTCTTTTCGCCATCATCTTGGAACGCATGGAGCTGTGGGGATAGAATTTCTCGCCTCACCGGTCATTCATGTGGCGCAGCACTAAGGCGCGCGCAAGGCCGCGGTTCGTCGCGCGCTAACCGGAGATTGAATGTGGCAAAGGTGCTCATCCCGATCCCGAGCCGGGATTTCGATCCGACCGAGGCCGCCGTCAGCTGGAGCGTGCTGAAGAAGCTTGGCCATTCGGTCGCATTCGCCACGCCGGACGGCCGCCCCGGTCGGGCGGACGACATGATGCTTACCGGCGAAGGCCTGGATGTCTGGGGCTTCGTGCCGGGACTGAAGCACATCACGGCGATCGGCCGGCTAATGCGGGCGAACGCGGACGCGCGGCGGGACTACGCCGCGATGGAGCAGGACCCGGCCTACGCGGCGCCGCTCGCGTGGCCGCAGGCTCGTCGGCAAGACTTCGACGGATTGCTCCTTCCCGGCGGCCATCGCGCGCGCGGCATGCGCGAATATCTGGAAAGCAGCGACTTGCAAAAACTCGTGGCCGAGTTCTTTGCGGCCGGGTTGGCAGTCGCCGCTATCTGCCACGGCGTGCTGCTCGCAGCCCGAAGCCGCACTGCGGATGGCAGCCATTCCGTGCTCTTTGGCCGGCAGACCACAGCGCTCACCTGGGCGCTGGAGCGGACGGGCTGGCAGGTCGGGCGAATCGTTCGCTTCTGGGATCCGAACTATTACCGCACCTACGAGGATGGGCCCGGCAAGCCAGCCGGTTACATGTCGGTGCAGCAAGAAGTTACGCGCGCTCTGGCTCGCCCCGCGGACTTCATCGACGTGCCCGCCGACGCTCCCAACTATCGTCAGAAGACCAGCGGCATGGTGCGCGACACCTTCGACGACGATCGCCCCGCCTTCGTCGTCCGCGACGGCAATTACGTGTCGGCACGTTGGCCTGGGGACGCACATACTTTCGCGCGGCAGTTTGCGGCCGTTTTGGCCGAGCGCGATCGCTAAAATTCTTGCGCACAATCCGGGCGGCGCTAGCACAAGCGGGAATTCTTCCGAAAGTACGCTAGGGTGCCTTCGCTCAACACGCTGTCGCCGTCCTTGATTGCGTGCGGCTCGATGTCGGGCAGCGCCCTGATGCGCTCATAAAGCGGCGCAAAATCGCAATAGCACGCCTCCAGAAGTTTCTCGAAGCTGTCGATCACGAAATAGGTTTGCTGAAAATCGTCGATCAGATATTTGGTGCGCATGACGCGTTCGAGATCAAACGCGATCCGGTTCGGCGAATCACTCTCCAGCGCGAACACGCTTTCGGTCGCAGATGACATGATGCCGGCGCCGAAAATGCGCAGGCCTTCCGTCGAGCGTATCAAGCCGAACTCGACCGTATACCAGTAGAGGCGCGCCAGTCGCGGCAGTGCGCCGAGCTTGATCGCCCGTTGTCCGCCTTCGCCGTAGGCCTGCATGAAATCGGCATACACCGGATTGGCCAACAGCGGCACATGACCGAAAATATCGTGGAAGACGTCCGGCTCCTGCAGATAGTCCATTTCCGCTTCCGGCCGAATGAAGGCCCCGGCTGGAAAGCGGCGATTGGCCAAATGGCCGAAGAACACATCGTCGGGCACGAGTTCGGTCACCGGAACGACCCGCCAGCCGGTCAACTTTTCCAGGCGATCGCTCAGCTTTTCCATGTCGGGAATCCCGGATTCGGAAAGCTTGAGCTTGTCCAGCGCCGTGACGAACTCGACACAGGCACGGTCGTTCAGGATCGCGCATGATCGCTTGAACAATCGATCCCAGCGCTGGTGCTCGGCACCTGAATAAGCCGTCCAGTTCTGATCGATCGTGAAATCTGGCTTGCGGGGCGCGCTGCGGTATCGATTCTTCGAGTCCGCAGCGACGGCAAGCTGTGTCTCTCCAAATGCCATGTTTCGCTTCCCGCGAGTGCGCGCTTAAGCCGTCAGAACGCCACGGCGGATTTGATCTTCCTCGATAGATTCGAACAGCGCCTTGAAATTACCCTCGCCGAATCCATCATCGCCTTTTCGTTGAATGAATTCGAAGAAGATCGGCCCAATGACCGTCTTGGAGAACACCTGGAGCAGGATTTTGGTCGCGCCGCCGTCGACGACGCCTTCGCCGTCGATGAGGATGCCGTGCTTCTTCATGCGCTCGATCGGCTCGTTGTGGCCGCGCACCCGCAGAAAGCTTTTTTCGTAATAAGCGTCAGGCGGCCCGAGCATGAACTGCAGGCCATTGGCGGCCAGCGCGTCGGTCGCGTCGTAGATCGCGTCAGTGCCGACGGCAATATGCTGGATACCTTCGCCTTTATACTCGCGCAGATATTCTTCGATCTGCGAATTTTCGTCAGCCGACTCGTTGATCGGAATGCGAATGCGGCCGCACGGGCTGGTCAGTGCGCGCGAGAAAAGCCCGGTAAGCTTTCCTTCGATGTCGAAGAAACGGATTTGGTGGAAGTTGAACAGCTTGGTGTAGAAGCCGAACCACTTGTCCATGTTGCCGCGCTTCACGTTATGCGTGAGATGGTCGAGGTAGTAGAAGCCCACACCCTTCGGCTTTGGATCTGGTGCGCCGAGCCAATCGAATTCCTCGGCGTAGGGCGAACCCTCGGCGCCATAACGATCGACAAAATAAAGCAGCGAGCCGCCAATTCCCTTGATGGCCGGAGCCGCGAGGGTCTTGTCGGCGCCTTCATAGGGCTCGGCGCCGAGTTTCACCGCGTGTCCGAAAGCGTGCTTGGCGTCGACCACCCGCCACGCCATCGAGGCGGCGCAGGGACCGTGCTCAAGGACGAACCGGCTGGCGAATGAGCCGGGCTCGGCGTTGAGGACGTAATTGATGTCGCCCTGGCGGTAGACCGTGATGTCCTTGGTCCGGTGTCGTGCCACGGGCGCATAGCCCATCCGTTCAAACAGCCCGGCAAGCTTTTCCGGCTGCGGATGAGCAAACTCGACAAATTCGAAACCGTCAGTCCCGACAGGGTTTTGCGCGCTCACTTTGGCCGGCGGCGCATCGTGCGGAAACGGGCCCATAAACTGCTCCTCCACTATCTCACCCGGATGGACACGTTACCGCGAGCGCATCTCACGGGGCGTGCAAATATCGAGTTGAAAGCCCATATCTTGCACGATATCTACGCTTTTGACCTGATATACGCGAGAACCGTGCATGGATGACTTTGATCTCAAGCTGCTAGACGCTTTGCAGGCGGACGGCCGGCTGACCAATAACGAGCTGGCTGAACGGATCGGCTTGTCGGCTTCACAATGTTCGCGGCGTCGTACCGCGCTTGAAGAAGCCGGCACCATCGAAGGCTATCACGCCGCTGTCACGCGCCGGGCGGTCGGCCTTGACGTAGTCGTTTTCGTTCAAGTCGGCTTGGCCACGCAATCGTCCGACAGCGCGCAGACTTTCGGCAAACTGATCCGCGGCATGGAAGAAGTGCAGGAAGCGTTTTCGCTGACCGGCGAAGCCGACTATCTGGTTAAGATGGTCGTACCCGACCTCAAATCGCTGTCACGCATTCTCAATGACGTTTTTCTCCCGCACCGGAGTGTCGCCCACGTGCGCTCATCCGTCGTGCTCGATCGCATCAAGGAGACGACGCGATTGCCGCTACGCCATTTGTCCCAGGCCAAAGCACCCAAGCCGGAGCGCCGCCGCCGTCGAAACTAGCGCGAACTGCTGGTGGGCTTTTCGTTTGGCCGTCATGCCCGCTTATCAAAGATGAGCGCGGACGAATGCGCCGACACTGGCGAGCGCGCGACGGCCAGGCTCCAAGTGTGCGTTCCAAAGCGGCCAAGCGTGAATCATGTGCGGCCAAATCTCTAGCGTTACCGCTACGTCCGCAGCGCTGGCGGCTGCCGCGAAACGGGTGGCGTCGGCGAGCAAAGTCTCATCCGATCCAACCTGGATCAGCGTCGGCGGGAATCCTCTCAGATCGGCGTAAAGCGGCGAGACGCGCGAATCCTTACGGTCAAGCCCACCGGGCAGATACGCATCCGCCAATTCGCCGAGATAGCCTTTGTGGATAAGCGGATCGACGGAATCCTTGGTGGCAAGCGTCGACCCGGACATCGTCAGGTCGGTCCAGGGCGACGCGAGCCACGCACATGCAGGCTGCTCGCTGCCGGCTCCGCGGAGCCGGTTGATCAGTGCGGTGGTCAGGCCACCGCCGGCGCTGTCGCCGCCGACCGCGACATGGGCCGCCGCGATTCCCTCATTTTGCAAAAAGTGCCACGCGGTTATCGCGTCGTCGAAAGCCGCCGGAAACGGATGCTCCGGGGCGAGCCGATAGCCGACGGCAAGCGTCCGCACGCCGGCCGCCCGTCCCGCCTCGGTGACCATGCGGCGATGGCTGAGAATGGAACCGGAGCAATAACCGCCGCCATGGAAAAACAGGAGCACGCGGCTGGGGTCGCTTCCGGGAACGATCGACCATTCCCCCGGCACGCCTCCGAGATCAACGGCGGTGCAGGTGACATCGTCAGCGATCGGCCAGACCGAACCGACTTCGTCGAGACGCTGGCGGCGCTCTGCCCATCCGACCGGTCGCGGTTTGGAGGTCAGCAAATTTCGAATGGCGTCTATTTCACTGGCCACCGTCGACCTCACCTTTGGTTCCTACGTTGTAGGTGCTGCAAGCGTGCCCCGATTGGGGCTTTAAGAAAAGGCGGCGCAGCTGGCTGAGGGGACGCAGATAACTTATTTAATGGCTCGTTAAGTCTCCTCGGCGAGAGTGCCCCGAAACGGCACAACAATTCACCCCTAGCGCGCAAAACCGCTGAGGAACCCATGGCAATCCTCATTGTCGACGACGATCCGGTGCAGTGCCGGCTCCTTGAGGGCATGCTGCAGAAATTCGGCTACGAGGTGGTGACGCTTGATAACGGCGACGCCGCGCTCGCCTTGCTTGCCGGTGCCGACGGCGGCCGAATCGACTGCGTCATCCTCGATTTGGTGATGCCGAACCTGGACGGTCTCGGTGTGCTCGCCGGATTGCGCCAGGCGGCGATCAACGTGCCGGTGATCGTGCAAACCGCGCACGGTGGCATCGACAACGTGGTGTCCGCGATGCGCGCCGGCGCCATCGACTTCGTCGTCAAACCGGTCGGCGCCGAGCGCATGCACGTGAGCCTGCGCAATGCGCTCAACACCAGCGCGCTCGAAGGCGAGCTTGCCCGCATCCGGCACCGGCGCTCCGGTACGCTCGGCTTTGCCGACATCATTACCAAAAGCCCTGCCATGCACGCGGTGTTGCGCATGGCGCAGAAGGCTGCCGCATCGGCCATCCCGGTACTCGTGTCCGGCGAATCCGGCGTCGGCAAAGAACTCATCGCGCGGGCGATTCACGGCTCGGGTGACCGGCGCACCAAACCGTTCGTTGCGGTCAATTGCGGCGCTATGCCGGAAAACCTGATCGAGTCAATTCTGTTTGGACACGAGAAAGGATCGTTTACCGGCGCGACCGAACGCCATATCGGTAAATTCGTCGAAGCGTCAGGCGGGACGCTGTTTCTTGATGAGGTCGGCGAATTGCCGGCGGCGGCACAGATCAAGCTGCTGCGCGCCGTTCAGGAAGGCGAGGTCGAGCCGGTCGGCGCGCGCAAGCCGATCAAGGTCGACGTTCGGCTGGTTTCGGCCACCAATCGGGACTTGATTGCGGACGTCAAGCAGGGCCGCTTTCGCGAGGATCTGTTCTATCGGCTGCACGTGTTTCCGATCACGGTGCCGCCGCTGCGCGAACGGCGCGCGGATATTCCCGCACTGGCCCGGCATTTTCTGGCGCTATTTGCGGCAGAGGACAGAAAGCGTATTCGTCTGATCACGCCAGAGACTTTGCAACTCCTCACCGCTTTCCACTGGCCCGGCAATATCCGTCAGCTTGAGAACGCGGTCTTCCGTGCGGTCGTGCTCGCCGAAGGCGACAGCCTGGACGTTGCCGAATTTCCTCAAATCACCGCGCGAGTATCCGGACTGAGCGCAAGCCAGCCATACGGACAACCCGAGGCGCCTGCCGGAGAAATCCCGCAGGACACGGTTACCGGCTTGGCGGTCATCGACGACAGTTCGGCGACATTGCAGGTCGCGCCAGCACCCGGCTCTATCGATGCTCTCCCGTTACTCGACGCCGAGGGCGAAGTGCGGCCGCTTGAAGAGCTTGAGGCGGCACTTATTCGGTATGCCGTTACGCATTATCGGGGGCAGATGTCGGAAGTGGCACGACGCCTGCAAATCGGGCGCTCAACGCTCTACCGAAAGCTGGAAGTGTTGGGGCTGCACGGTAACGATTGCGGCAGCGAGGAGGCGAAGGGTGAAAGCGTGGCCGCGGAGTGACAGCCTGCAAAATTGCATGATTTCGCGCTATCTTGTGACTTGCGTCACGACAAGTTCCGCAGCATCACGTAAGCTAACTTCGAAGAGGACTTTAGTTCGCAAAAATCACGGAGTTTGGAGACCACGATCTCCAATCTGCGTGAGAGCCTTGGCGATGGGCTGATCGCGGGCTCCACAGGAGAGAATTGCAATGCCGGCCGTCCGTCTCAATCGATTTCTCGCGTCAACTGCCCTCATTGCTTTGCTCTCCGCCGGTGGCGCGCTGGCGGAACCGAAGGCCGGCGTGGGCATGGACGCCATGCCCGCCGCCGCGCCCGCGGCACCTGACCGAGCGGCGGCGAAGCC
>JBAUGC010000932.1:0-1520 GCA_049679485.1 Xanthobacteraceae bacterium | reverse complement strand
CCGGCCCGCCGGCATGCGGGCACACATTCTCATACGCCACCACCCGGTCGCCGAAGCGGAAGATGCCGACTTCCAGAGCGTCGAGCGCGAAGATGCGATAATCGCCATCGGGAACGTCGGCGAGCTTGGCGACCGCGATTTCGTCCATGACTGTTTCCGTATTCCGCCTGATGCCGCGTTTAACTCGCCGGGCGATGAAACCACATCGCCACGTCGAAGATATTGAGATCGGCCGCCCGGATCATGGCGCAAGCCGCTACCACCGTTTCGGTCGCTGTGATGGCGCCTTCCGGAAAGGGCTCCAGCTCGGTACCGCGCCGCTCGACTTTTGCCGCATAGCATTTCACCGCCGCAGCAAGAACGTTCTGCAGCATGCCATCGGCAATCGCGTCCGGGTCGCCGCGGTCGAGCGCTTTTGTCGGCTTGGCAGTCTTACGCGCCAGAGCTCGCGCCATTCGTGACATCCTTTGTTTGATGGCTTAAGCCGGAACTGGCTCGCGCCGCACCGGTGCTTGTTTGATCTGTTTGTGCGGCGGAACCGCCAAACCAAACAGACGCGCCGCATTCAGCCCGAGAATGTTGCGCTTCGCCTGCTCGCTGAGGAACGGCAGCGTCGTGATCGTGCTCGGCAGGTCGAAATCCCAGTGCGGCCAATCGGACGCAAACAACAGCTGCGTTTCGGCTTTGATCGCGTCAAACGTCGCTTCGGTGAGTTTCAGGTTCGAGCGTTCCAGCGGCTGGCTGGTGAAGTACATGTCGGCAATATACTCGCTCGGCCGGCGGCGCAGCAGCGGCGCTTCCGACGAGCGCATCATGTATTCGGAATCCAGCCGCTGCATCAGGAACGGCGCCCAGGCGAGCCCGCTCTCGATCCAGATCACTTTCAGCTTCGGAAAGCGCTCGGGGATGCCGTTGATGATCCAGTTGGTCAGATGCACCAGATTAAAGTGCACGAACGAGAGTGCGTGCATGGAAATGAATCGATTGCATTGCTGCATCGACTGGTCGCCCCAGTGACAACCGGAGTGAAAGCCGAGCGGCTTGCCGGTCGCCTGAATCGCGGAATAGAGCGGCATATAGCTGTCGTGGTGCACCGGCCGGAACCGGGTCGAGGTAACCGTAAAGCCGATGACGGATGGATTGCCGGCATATTGCTCGACGACTTTGACGCACGCCTCGGGATGATTGAACGGCAGGTAGAGCATCGCCTTGATGCGCGCGTCCTGCGGCATGATCTCTTCGGCGAGCCAGCGATTGAACGCGTTGCCGATCGCGACTTCCATGTCGGCCTGCGGGTGCATGCCGAGCACCAGCATCGGCGTCGGGAACACGACCATGTAGTCGATGCCCATCGAATCCATGGCGCGCTGCACCAGCGTCACCTGCGCGTGGGTGCGCCCGCCGGGAACGGCTTCGGCCAGACGCTGCTGATGCGGGATGCGGCCGAACACGTCCTGGTACAACATGCCGGGCGTCGCGTTGAGGAGCCCGGGCGGCGAGCCGCCGCGATCCTTGAACGC
>JBAUGC010000931.1:0-9098 GCA_049679485.1 Xanthobacteraceae bacterium | reverse complement strand
GGTTTGGGCAGCACGACGGATCGCGTCGATAGCCTTTTCGACCATGTCGTCGCCAAGCACAATCTCGATCTTCACCTTAGGCAGGAAATCGACCACATACTCGGCGCCCCGATAAAGCTCGGTGTGTCCCTTTTGGCGACCAAAGCCCTTGGCCTCAGTCACGGTTATTCCTTGTAGACCGACTTCCTGCAGCGCCTCCTTCACTTCATCGAGCTTGAACGGCTTGATGATGGCCTCGATTTTCTTCATCGCGTTTCATCTCCCGACTCCCGAGTGGGGGTACGACCACTGTTGGAGCCGACGCTAGGTTAGCAGGTCCCGTGCCAAGGCCCAGAACACGTGGAAAACCCAGCCAGATCAAAATGCTATAGGGTCGTCGGCACCCACCTGTAAGGGATCACTATTAGGTGCCGCTGCTAAAGTGGGCATATTGCCTATTGTCGCGTCAATGGCACGGTGCATGTTCCTTCAACGCATTCACAGCTGTGCGGCCTATGCCGCAATCGTTATCTTTGAAGCATCATGATTGAACTTCTGACCAACGCCGAGATGGCGCAGGCCGACCGATTAGCCATCGCCGGCGGTGTTGCGGGAATCGAGCTTATGGAGCGAGCGGGCGCTGCGGTCGCGGCTGCAGTAGGGGCGCGGCATGCCGTCGGCGATCAGATCGTCGTCTTAGCCGGGCCGGGAAACAACGGCGGTGATGGCTTTGTTGCGGCTCGCTTACTCGCGCAGCGGGGTTATCGCGTCCGTCTGATGCTTGTGGGGGAGACCGCAGGTCTCAAAGGTGACGCTGCTCTCGCTGCGCAAAAATGGATGAGCCCGATTGAGCCAGCGAAGGTTGGCGGCTTTAGCGGCGCGAGTGTCATTATCGACGCACTGTTTGGCGCCGGGCTCGACCGGCCGGTAGAGGAGCCGGCGCGTTCGCTCATTGAAGGCATGAACGCGGAGCGGTCACCGATCGTTGCTGTCGACCTCCCCAGCGGGATTAACGGCACAACCGGAGCGGCAATGGGTTCGGCCGCGAAAGCTGCCCAGACGGTGACATTTTTCCGCAAGAAACCCGGACATCTCCTTCTGCCAGGCCGGTTACATTGCGGGTCGGTTGCGGTCGCCGATATCGGCATCCCCGACAGCGTCCTCGGCCCAATTTCGGCAAAAACCTTCGAAAATACCCCGGCGCTATGGCGTAAATATTTCCCTCAGCCGCGCGAGGCTGGGCACAAATACGACCGCGGGCACGTGGTCATCGCTTCGGGGCCCGTCTGGTCGACCGGGGCCGCTCGTCTGGCGGCGCGCGGCGCATTGCGCGCAGGCGGTGGGTTGGTGACGATCGCAAGCCCGCGGGAGGCGCTGGCAGTCAACGCGGCGGCAAGTCTCGCTATCATGGTGCGGCCGATTGATGGTGCCGGCGAACTCGCCAAGTTTCTCGCGGACCGCCGTTTGAATGCATTCGCGATCGGTCCCGGAGTGGGTGTGGGAGAGGCCACCTGCGACATGGTGATTACCGCGCTTTCCGGCGAACGGGCCGTGGTGCTCGATGCGGACGCAATCACCAGCTTTGCCAGCCGCCCGCAGCTTCTCGCCGAAGCGCTACGACGTCGAAGTCACGCCACAATCTTGACGCCTCATGAAGGGGAGTTTTCTCGCTATTTTGGTGGTTTAGACGAGAAAACCAAGATCGGGTCGAAGCTCGACAGAGCGCGCTTGGCCGCGGCGTTGACCGGCGCCGTTATCCTCTTCAAGGGAGCCGACACGGTGGTTGCATCGGCCGATGGCCGGGCCGCCATTGCCGCCAATGCGTCGCCATATCTCGCAACCGCGGGCGCGGGCGACGTGCTTACCGGTATGGCGGCCGCACTCTTGGCCCAAGGTATGCCGGCTTTCGAAGCGGCTTCGGCCGCCGTTTGGTTGCACGGCGAAGCGGCCAGCGTTTTTGGCCCCGGACTGGTTTCGGAGGACTTGCCGGAAATGCTGCCACGCGTTTATCGCCAATTGCTTCTGTAGTCGTCCAGGTTGAACGCCGCGGCGCCGTGGCAATTTTTATAGTGCTTGGCTGATCCTGCGTGATATAAGCCGCGCCGCCGGGCCGCCCTCCTGTCGCGGGCGTGGCGGAATTGGTAGACGCGCGGGATTTAGGTTCCCGTGACGAAAGTCGTGGGGGTTCGAGCCCCTCCGCCCGCACCAGCAGGGCGGTCGTTTTTTCATAAGCGGCCATGATGCAATCGGCTTGGCCCGCAAAGAGTAATGTCGATGCAAGTCACTGAAACGTCTGCCGCGGGCCTCAAGCGCGAATACCGCGTCGTTGTCCCGGCCAGCGATCTTGAAGCGCGGGTCAATGAGCGGCTCGACGATCTGAAGGGTCGCGTGCAGCTCCGTGGCTTTCGGCCGGGGAAAGTCCCTGTCGCTCACCTCAAGCGCCTCTACGGCAAGTCTGCCATGGCCGAGGTGATCGAGGCGGCGGTCAATGAGGCCAACAGCAAGATCATCAACGACAACAAATTTAAGCTCGCCATCGAGCCTAAGGTCGTTCTGCCGTTGGAAAAGGAAGCGGTCGAGGAAGTGATCGAAGGCAAGTCCGACCTTGCCTACACGGTCGAAATGGAGATTGTCCCGACGATCACGCTCGCTGATTTCAAGACGCTGAAGCTGACGCGGCTCACCGCTGAAGTGACTGATGCTGAGATCGACCAGACGCTCCAAACAATCGCCGAACAGAATCGGCCGTTCGTCGCCAAGAGCGAAGGCGCACAAACTGGCGACCGCCTCACGATTTCATTCCAGGGATCGATCGACGGCACGCCGTTTGAGGGCGGCACCGGCGAGGACGTCCCGCTAGTGATGGGTGCTGGCCAATTCATTCCCGGCTTCGAGGAGCATCTCGCGGGCCTAAAAGCCGGCGACAGCAAAACCTTCGACGTCAAGTTCCCGGACGATTATCGGGCGACGGCGGTAGCCGGCAAAGACGCGACCTTCGCGGTCAATATAAAGGCCGTGGAGGCGCCGGGCGAGGTCAAGATCGACGACGACTTCGCCAAAACTTTGGGACTCCAGTCGCTGGCCAAATTTCGAGATGCAGTAAGGGATCGCCTCGCGCGCGAACACGCCGGTGTGTCGCGGCAGAAGCTCAAGCGCGCTTTGCTCGATCAGCTCGACGAGCGTCATAAGTTTGAGCCGCCTCCGAGCTTGGTCGAGCAGGAGTTCAACAGCGTCTGGGCGCAGATCGAAAAGGATCTCAAGGACCAGGGCAAAACCTTCGCCGACGAGGGAACGACTGAGGAAAAGGCTCGTGAGGAATACCGCGGCATCGCCGAGCGGCGCGTGCGGCTAGGCTTAGTGATTGCGGAAATCGGCGAGCGGAACAATATCAAGGTCAGCGACGAGCAGTTGCGGACCGCGCTAATGGAGCAAGTGCGGCAATTTCCGGGTCAGGAGCGACAGATTTGGGAATATTACCAGAAGAATCCCAGCGCACTTGCCGCCATGCGCGCGCCCCTGTTCGAGGACAAGGTGGTCGACTTCCTGATCGAACTGGCTGAAGTCACCGACCAGCGGGTTTCCCGGGAGGAGTTGTTCAAGGAAGACGAGGCGTGAGAGGCCGGTGCGGTCTTTGGCCGTTTGCCGGTCTTGTCGTCGGGACTTCTGCACATATCTGCCACAGTCGCATAGTCGACTTTGTGGTCGGCGTCCGGTCCTCGGCAGTTTCGACAAACCGTCCCGACTCAAGCCACACTATGCAGGTACGTTAGGCCTTAGCCCCGACAGGTGACCCCGATGCGCGACCCCAAGGATACTTATATGCAAAACCTCGTCCCGATGGTGGTCGAGCAGACCAACCGCGGGGAGCGGGCTTACGACATTTTTTCCCGGCTCCTGAAGGAGCGCATCATCTTCATCACCGGGGCCATCGAGGATGGCGTGGCCTCGCTGGTCGTGGCGCAGTTGCTGTTCCTCGAGGCGGAGAACCCAAAAAAAGAAGTTTCGATGTACATCAATTCGCCTGGCGGCATCGTAACTTCGGGCCTGGCGATCTACGACACCATGCAGTTCATCCGTCCGCCAGTCTCGACGCTGTGCACAGGGCAGGCGGCCTCGATGGGGTCGCTGCTGCTCGCTGCAGGAGCTAAAGATTTGCGTTTTGCGCTCCCCAATGCCCGCATCATGGTGCACCAGCCATCCGGCGGGTTCCAAGGACAAGCAACCGACATCATGCTGCACGCCCAGGAGATCCTGAATCTGAAGCGGCGGCTGAACGAAATCTACGTCAAGCACACCGGCCAGCCGCTGAAGAAGATCGAGGATGCCCTCGAACGCGACATGTTCTTGACCGCCGAAATGGCCAAGGATTTCGGCCTTATCGACAAGGTGCTTGAGAAGCGGCCCGAGGAACCGGGCCTCAAGCTCGAGCAGCCGATGCTGTCCAAGGTTTGACGCACGTCGAATTGGCCGAATCGGCGCCAAAACGCGGCCCTGGATGGCGTCAAGCGGATTTTCGCCAGTGTGGTCCGAAAAGCACACCGGTCCAAACTCGCGTTATCGTTAATGGATTCTTGATTGGCACGCCATTAGCATGCAGTCTTGTGCCGGGTGACCAAGTGTTGTCACGGTAGCGTCTTGTCGGGGCGCAGAACGCGAAAGGTGCTACGGTTTTTTAGCGGGGCGCTTAGTAATCTTTCGGGGGCTACTATAGGCTCCCCTGGCAGGGAATACGGAGACGGGAATGAGCAAAGTTGGCAGCGGCGATTCCAAGAACACGCTCTACTGCTCGTTCTGCGGCAAGAGCCAGCACGAGGTGCGCAAGCTCATCGCCGGGCCGACCGTCTTTATTTGCGACGAGTGCGTCGAACTGTGCATGGACATTATCCGCGAGGAGAACAAATCCTCGCTGGTGAAATCGCGTGACGGCATTCCGACGCCGCGGGAAATCCGCAAGGTTCTCGATGACTACGTGATCGGTCAGGATCATGCCAAGAAGGTTCTCTCGGTCGCAGTTCACAATCACTACAAGCGGCTGAACCACCAGAGCAAGCACAACGACGTTGAGCTGGCGAAGTCCAACATTCTGCTGATTGGCCCGACCGGCTCCGGCAAGACTCTGTTGGCGCAGACGCTCGCGCGTATCCTCGACGTGCCTTTCACCATGGCGGACGCGACCACGCTGACGGAAGCGGGCTACGTCGGCGAGGACGTCGAGAACATCATTTTGAAGCTTTTGCAGTCGGCCGACTACAATGTCGAGCGGGCGCAACGCGGCATCGTCTATATCGACGAAATCGACAAGATTTCACGTAAGTCCGACAATCCGTCGATTACCCGCGACGTGTCGGGCGAGGGCGTACAGCAGGCGTTGCTCAAGATCATGGAAGGCACGATCGCGAGCGTGCCGCCGCAAGGCGGCCGCAAACATCCGCAACAGGAATTCCTCCAGGTCGACACGACGAACATCCTGTTCGTCTGCGGTGGCGCTTTCGCCGGTTTGGAAAAAATCATCTCCTCGCGCGGCCGCTCCACTTCGATCGGTTTTGGCGCCAAAGTCATGGCGCCGGAGGACCGCAAGCAGGGCGAGATTTTCCGCGACGTCGAGCCGGAAGATTTGTTGAAATATGGCCTCATACCGGAATTCGTCGGCCGGCTTCCCGTCGTAGCGACATTGGAGGATCTCGACGAGCCGTCCTTAAAGCGCATCCTCACCGAGCCGAAGAACGCCTTGGTAAAGCAATACCAGCGGATGTTCGAGATGGAGACGGTGGATCTCACCCTTGCCGACGAAGCCTTATCGGCGATTGCGCGCAAGGCCATCGACCGCAAAACCGGCGCGCGGGGTCTGCTCTCAATCATGGAGAGCATTCTGCTCGACACCATGTTTGATTTGCCGAGTCTCGAAGGGGTCGAGGAAGTGGTGATCTCGCGCGAGGTCGTCGAAGGCGCAGCCCGGCCGCTCTACATCTATGCCGACCGGTCTGATCGCGCCGGCGAGACCGGCGGCGCGAGCGCCTGAGTGGGGCCGTACTCCGGCCTTGCCGATTCGGCACGCGGCAAATCGCTGCAGCTTCACGATAACGCTTTTTGCTCGAAAATTTCGGCTTTCTTGACACGCCGATACGGCAACGCCACCTATAATGTGCGCGCGAAAATCCATAAGGAGTATAGCGTAGTCGGCAGTCCGTCGTGACAGCGCATCCTGCGGGTCGTGGTGGACGTGCACAACAATAAGGACATGGGGCATGACAAGCGCCGCCAAGCCAAAGCCACCGCTGACCGCCGGCGAAAGCCGGGCCTATCCGGTGCTACCTCTGCGGGACATCGTTGTTTTCCCGCACATGATCGTTCCCCTCTTCGTCGGCCGCGAGAAATCGATCAAGGCGCTCGAAGAGGTGATGCGCTCGGACACCTTCATTCTGCTGGCGACGCAGAAAAATGCTTCCGACGACGATCCGGCGACGGAAGCTA
Source organism: Xanthobacteraceae bacterium (assembly GCA_049679485.1). Taxonomy (GTDB): domain Bacteria; phylum Pseudomonadota; class Alphaproteobacteria; order Rhizobiales; family Xanthobacteraceae; genus BOG-931. Next base: position 2,648 of record JBAUGC010000931.1, on the reverse strand, counting down.
TCTACGGCGTCGGTACGCTTGCGAGCGTTCTGCAACTGCTCAAGCTGCCGGACGGCACCGTTAAAGTGCTTGTCGAAGGCGCCGCTCGTGCGCAGGTTAAGCAATACACCGATCGCGAGGAATATTTCGAGGCCGATGCGGTTGTGCTTGCGGATTCGTCCGGCGATCAGGTCGAGGCCGAAGCTCTGGCCCGCTCGGTGGTCAACGAGTTCGAAGGCTACGTGAAGCTCAACAAGAAGGTGTCTCCGGAAGTCGTTGGCGTGGTCCAGCAGATCGACGATTACGCCAAGCTTGCTGATACGGTTGCTTCGCACCTCGCCGTCAAGATTCCCGACAAGCAGCTGATCCTGGAGATCCCGGTCGTTACCGAGCGGCTCGAGAAGGTGCTCGGCCTGATGGAAAGCGAAATCTCGGTTCTGCAGGTCGAGAAGCGCATCCGCACGCGCGTCAAACGCCAGATGGAGAAGACCCAGCGCGAGTACTACCTCAACGAGCAAATGAAAGCGATCCAGAAGGAGCTGGGCGACGAAGACGGCAAGGACGAGCTTGCCGAGATCGAAGAGAAGATCAAGCGCACCAAGCTTTCGAAGGAAGCGCGGGAGAAGGCGCAGCACGAGCTCAAGAAACTGCGGCAGATGTCGCCGATGTCGGCCGAAGCCACCGTTGTGCGCAACTATCTCGATTGGCTGCTGTCGATTCCATGGAACAAGAAGTCCAAGGTGAAGAAGGATCTTGCGCTCGCCGAACAGATTCTCGAAGCAGATCACTACGGCCTCGAGAAGGTCAAGGAGCGCATTGTCGAATACCTCGCGGTGCAGCAGCGGGCCAACAAGCTGACCGGACCGATACTATGTTTGGTCGGTCCCCCCGGCGTCGGCAAGACGTCGCTCGGTAAGTCGATCGCTAAGGCGACCGGGCGCGAGTTCGTGCGCGTGTCGCTCGGTGGCGTTCGTGACGAGGCGGAGATTCGCGGCCATCGGCGAACTTACATCGGCTCCATGCCGGGCAAAGTCATCCAGTCGATGCGCAAGGCGAAGACGTCGAACCCTCTGTTCCTGCTCGACGAGGTCGACAAGATGGGCGCCGATTTCCGCGGCGATCCGTCCTCGGCGCTGCTCGAAGTGCTCGATCCGGAACAGAACCACGCGTTCAACGACCACTACCTCGAGGTCGACTACGATCTCTCCAATGTCATGTTCATCACCACGGCGAACACGCTCAATATTCCGCCGCCCCTGATGGATCGTATGGAGATCATCCGGATCGCCGGCTACACCGAGGACGAAAAAGTTGAGATCGCGCGCAAGCACCTGATCCCGCATGCGACGGTGAAGCACGGCCTTGAGCCGAAAGAATGGTCGATCAACGACGAGGCGTTGCTGACGCTCATTCGCCGCTACACCCGGGAAGCGGGCGTGCGCAATCTGGAACGCGAGCTCTCCACGCTGATCCGCAAGGCGGTGAAGGAGCTCACCATCAAGAAGACCGCCTCGGTCGAGGTCACGGCTCAAAGCCTTGGCGACTATCTGGGTGTGCCGAAGTACCGCTACGGCGAAGTCGAAGACGAGGACCAGATCGGCGTGGTCACCGGCCTTGCCTGGACGGACGTCGGCGGTGAGCTTCTGACCATCGAAGCAGCGATGATGCCTGGTAAGGGCAAGATGACCGTCACCGGCAATTTGCGCGACGTGATGAAGGAGTCGATCTCGGCGGCGGCATCCTACGTCCGTATGCGCTCGGCCGCCTTCGGCATCGAGCCGCCGTCGTTCGACAAGCGCGATATCCACGTGCACGTGCCGGAAGGCGCCACGCCGAAGGATGGACCGTCGGCCGGCGTTGCCATGGTCACTGCGATCGTTTCGGTCATGACCGGCATCCCGGTGCATCGCGATGTCGCCATGACTGGCGAAATCACCTTGCGCGGCCGGGTGCTGCCGATCGGCGGTCTCAAGGAGAAGCTGCTCGCTGCGCATCGCGGTGGCATCAAGACCGTGGTCATTCCGGAAGAGAACGCCAAAGATCTGGTCGAGATCAACGACAGCATTAAAAGCGGTCTCGATATCATTCCGGTCTCGCGCATGGACGAGGTGCTGACGCGCGCACTGGTGCGCAGTCCCGAGCCGATTGTGTGGGAGGAAGCCACGGCGAAACCTGTCGATGTTCCTGAACCCGTCGTTGAGGAAGACGCGTCTGGCTTGACCGCACACTAGCGCCGGGTCAATCCGCACCAAATGTGGCAAAGGCAAAGTTGTGAGGCGGTGCCTGATTCAGGCGCCGTCTTTGCTTTGAGCACGGATAATTGTGGCAGCGCGCGTGTTCGGTTGGACACAGCGCCGCCAAATTCATCCCGTCCGATTGGCGCGCTGTGCGGGTTTGACTACAATTCGACCGGGGTCGAGTTACGAATGGCGCGGGGTGTCCTGATGAAAATCATCTATCCGATAATCGGCTGCATCACTCTTGCGCTGGCGGCAAACGCAAACGCAGCGGCTTCGCTCTCAGACGATTTTTGGCTGCTTGGGAACTTTACCCAGAATGTTCCCTGCAAAGGTGACGGCTCGGATCCCGCCGAGGCAAAAGTGCAGATATCGGCTCAGCAGATCGAATCCAAGATCGGGATCTGCACGTTCTTGGACACTAAGGAAGAC
>JBAUGC010000930.1:0-8834 GCA_049679485.1 Xanthobacteraceae bacterium | reverse complement strand
AAATAAAGCTGCGGCGCGAGATTCCCCCGGACTTTGTCATGTTCTCCTCCCTTTTGTTATGCCATGCGAGTGCATTCGGCAGCGGCTGTCAATGCGGCGCGGCGACCGCGCACCCCACAATCAGATTTCATCGACGAGACCAAAACGGCCCCAAACCTGACCAGCGGCCATCCCGGCCAGTTCGCGGCCGCACTCGCGAATGATCAGCGGATGAGCGTGCAAATGCTGCGTGCCAGCGTGGATGTCGCGAAAGCAGCGCTGGATCGCTCCGTCCCGCAAGGCGACGCCACCGCCGGCGCGATAGGCGAAATTGCAGATATCTGCCACTGTCGACGTGATGTGGCTCATCGACAATCGGGCGAGCGTTATCTGCCGCGTGGACATGACCTCGCCGCGTGCGATCGATGTCTCGATATCCGCCCAGGTTTCGTATACCAGCGCACGGCCGGCGCGAAACTGCGCCTCGGCCGCTCCGTAATGCTCGCGGAAGCTGTCGCTGTCGCGCAGGCGGCCGGTCGGGCTGGACTGCTGCCGCGCAAAGGCTGCGATTTCGTCGAGCGCGCGACGACCGACGCCCAAGGCAAATCCGGTGTGACCGATGACGGCAACGCCAAGGAGCCCGATCAGATAAACGTTGCCGCCGCGCTTCGGTTGCAGAACACCCGGCGGATGTGAGAATTCGTTGGGGACGAACAAGTCGGTAATCGTGTAATCGACGCTGCCGGTCGCGCGCAGGCCGAGAACGTTCCAGTCGTCGGCGAGAATCGCATCGCGGCGCGGCGTGAGGAAGATGCGGACCTCCGGCTGCCCGTCCGGGCCGCGGCGGGGCACGCCGCTTTCGACTACAACAGCGCCGGAGTGGATGTAGTCCGTGTGTTTGATGCCGCTGCCGTAGCGCCAGTTGCCGCTTAACCGAAAGCCGTCGCGTTCGACGATGGCCGTGCCGTTCGGACCACCATGACCGGCGATGATTGGAACCGTATCGCGTGCAAAAATCTCCTTCGCCGCGCTTTCATCAAGGAAGGCCGCACCGGTGCCAATGCAGAGGCCGGCAGCCATGACCACCCAGCCGGTCGAACCGTCGGCGTGGCTCAATTCCTCGATCACGCGCAACGCCGCGATGGGATTGGCCTCCGCTCCGCCGAAACATTCCGGTAGCATCAGCGAGAAGAAATCGCCGCTGCGCAGCGCCGCCATCGTGCGATCGGTCAACGTGCCACGTGCGTCGCCTGCCGCCGCTTCTTTGCTGAGCAGATCGGATAGTGACTGCGCCTTCGTCAGGAGCTCGGTCGCAGCGTCGACCGATGCCGAGTTTCCACGGGTCATGACTGATACTGGTGCAATCCCCGCTAACGGCTGATTGCTGCCTCTGTCTGCCTTTCCATTGCAACGTCGGGTGGAGCGATCCCGAACTCAGCCTTGAGCCGCGGGTAGACTTCGCGCGCGAAGGTTTTGATGCCCAGCACGGTCTCTTGATGATCGAGAAAGCCGGCTTGTCCCATCAACAAGATATGGCCGAAGCCGCCGACGTAGTCATAGACTTTCTTGATCTGCTTCACGACCTGGTCCGGCGTTCCCGCCATCATGATGCCCGACTTGATCGCATTTTCCATGGTCGGCGATTCACCAAAATGGCTCAGCGGGCTGACCCGGCCGCGCATGACGTCGACCGCCGTGCGGACCGGCACATAGCCGGGTGGATAGGTGAAGTGCGGCACGATCTTGTTTGCGGTGACGTACCACATCAGCTTTTCCGCTCCGTTTCGCGCTTCGGCTTCGCTGGGCGCGGTGTAAACCAGCGCGGCATACGCCAGCCGATCGAGCGGCACGGTGTTGCCGCGGCCCGCTTCACGCCAGCCCTTGCGGTAAGCATCGAACACCGCGCGCGTGCCGTCGTATCCGGTGAGAAACGTCGCTTGCACAAAGCCGCGGCTGCCGACGCGCGCCGCGCCGCTCGGACTGGTGGTGCTGACCCAAATCGGCGGATGCGGTTGCTGATATGGCCGCGGCCAGATGTTGATCATTCGGTGGTGAAAGAAACGGCCCTCATGACTTACTGGTCCATCATGCGCCGTCCAGGCCTTGATGATGAGATCGAGCGCTTCCCAGTGTCGTTCGTTCATGCGCACCGGATTGCTGTTGGCGGCGGCGACTTCCCACGGTACGCCCCGCACGAACCCGACTTCGACGCGCCCGCGCGACAGCACGTCGGCCATTGCCATCTCTTCGGCGACCCGCACCGGCTGGCGCCGATTGGCGATCGGATTGCCAAGGATCAACAGGCGCGCCTTCTTGGTGACGCGCGCCAAGGCGGCGAGCACCAGTGGGGCCGCCGGATCGACGCAGGTCGCCGTCTGATGATGTTCATTGAGCATCACCTCGACACCTTCGTCGTCGGCAATGCACCACTCGTCGAGGTAACGGTCCCACAGCGCAGCGCCCTTCTCCGGATCGTAGTATTTGTTGGGAAGGGTCACGCGAATGGACGAGTAGGTATCGACCGGCGGCAAGTACGGGTACGCCGTTTCGCTGAAGTGCCAGGCTTTCATTTCCGGTTACTCCCCACAAACATCGCGGCGATGTTTGTACATGATCAGTTATCGATGAAAGCAAGCGCTGCGGTTGCAAACTGTTCGGGCTGTTCAAGATGCGGAACGTGCCCGGCGTCGCCAATGGTCGCCACCTGCGTCTTCGGCAACAGGCGTGCATAGGCGCGGATGTACTCGTCCGAAATCAAACCATCGCTGGCGCCGCGGAGAAACAGCACTGGCGACGTTACCCGATGCAGCCGGTGCTTGAGCTTCGGATTGTGCATGTACGGTTCCCACGCGATCAGCGCCAGCGTCTCGCGATTGCGCACTGTAATGGTCAACTCGTCATCACTGAGCGAAGCCGGATCCCGCACCATCTTGCCCGGGTCGTGATAGATCAGGCGATTGAGCTCATCAGCTGGAAGCGCGAAGATGTCGGGCACATCAAGCCGGTCCGGACTGCCGGTCTTGACGCCGACCGGGCCGACCAGCAGTAGCTTGGTGAACCGCTCGGGCGCTTTGGTGGCCATTTCGGCCGCGATCCAACCACCAACCGAGCAGCCGATCAGATCGACGGTTAGAAGACCGAGCAGGTCCATCAGCTCCAGATAAACGTGGGCGATGTCGTCGACGCTGTCGAGCCAATCGGGGAGTGCCGATTTGCCAAAGCCGGGATGTGACGGGCAAATCAGGCGGCGGCGGGCGGCCAGAAGGGCATTCACGGGCTGCCGTGGATCGAAACCGCCGGCGCCATGGAGCATGAGTAGCGGCGGGCCGGTCCCGATTTCGGTAAGCTCGAGATCGATGCCGGCGACGGTAATCATTCCGCTCGTCACCGACCGATCCTCGCCGTTCGACCGAGCCACGGATCGCCGGGCAGCAAACCCCCAGTTTGGCGCCAGCCGAAAATAGTGCAGTTTATCTGCGACATGTCCGCTCCTTGGACTCTCCCTGTAGAAATATTGTAACACAAGCCTCTAAGCGGCAGTCTTTCATGGGCGAAACGTCCGAAGAAGTGTTCGCCGCACATAACAACCATGACAAACGGGGAGGATCGAATGGACCGGCGCAAGTTTTTGGCCACCGCCGCGGCGATGCCCGCGGCAGCGCTCCTGGGCAGCGAGCGTGCCCGGGCCGAGCAACACCTCAAATGGGCGGTGTTCACCCCTGACAGCGAAGTGACGTTCCGCACGGTAATGAAGCCGTTTGCGGAAACCGTCCAGCGCGAGACCGACAACGCCGTGGTGTTCGATCTGTTTCCGAACGGCGCACTCGGCCGCAATCCGGGGCAACAGCCGCAGATGCTGCTCGACGGCGTCGCCGATGTGGCGTGGGTGGTGCAGTCCTATTCGCCGGGACGCTTCCCGGATACCGAGGTTCTTGAGCTTCCCGGAATGTTCAAGGACATTCGCGAATCATCTTTGGTGGCGACGGGACTTGCCAAAAACAATGTGCTCAAGGACTACGGCGACTATTACATCGTGGGATTGTGGGGAACAGCGCCCTATTCCATCCACACAAATTTCCCGGTCAATTCGATTGCCGATCTCAAAGGCAAAACGATCCGGGCATCAAGCAAGAACGAGAGCGCGGCGCTGCGCGCCTTCGGCGCGGTGCCGATCGGCATGCCGGTCACCGAAATCCCCGAGGCGATCAGCCGCGGCACCATCAGCGGCACAACGTCGCATTTGTCGCCGTTCTTCGACTTCGGGCTCGATCGGGTTACCAACAATCACTTCTTCATCGGGCTCGGCGTTGTCCCGCTCGCCGTGCTCATGAATAAAAAGAAGTTCGACGCATTGCCCGAAGCTTCGCGTGCCGTAATCGAGCGAAACGCCGGATACCCGCTGACTAAAAAATGGATCGATTCGATTACCAGCTACAACGCTGCCAATCTCGAGAAGCTCAAGAGCAACCCTAAAAACAAGATCGTCTTTCCGGATCAGGCCCAACTCGACGAGGCACAGAAGCTGCTGACGCCAGTCCGCGAAGCGTGGGTCGCGGCCAGCGATCGGCATAAAGAATTGAAGGCCGCTCTGGACACCGAGCTTGCCAAAGTGCGGGCAGAGCAGAAGGGCTAAGGCACAGGCTCTTCCGGTGCGTTACCCCCGGGACGAACCCGTTCCAACTTTCGACCTGTAGAGAACACAAAAGATGCCGGCACGGCCTTGCGCCGCGCTGGCTTGTTCTGCGCATTATTGTGCCGCCTGGCGGCGGGCCTAGCTGGAGACGGTCACGTACATGGCGCGAGTCGAGCGGGCGTGCAAATTGCTGGCACAGGCGCTTGTTGCGGCGGGTCTCGGCGCTTTGCTCTGCTTTGCCGTCATGACAATGGCGGACGGACTGCTGCGATTTTTCTTCGCGCGTCCCATCGATGCCGTGCGCGACGTTGGCGGACTGGTTGCCGCCTTTGCGGTCGCCTGCTGCATTCCGGTGGCGATAATTGAACGCAGCAACATCACCATCCGGTTCGTTTCCAGCGTCATTGGCCCGCGTGCGGGGCGAATCGCCGATCTGGCCGCTGCCGTCCTGGTCGAAATCGTCCTGATCCTGATGACCTGGCAGTTCGTGGTGTTCGCGATTCAGGCGCAGGCGACCGGAGCGGCCACGTGGATGCTCCGCATTCCGAGCGCTCCGGTCTGGGGCGCCGTCGCCGTTATCCTCGGGATCAGCGCGCTGCTGCAGATCGTCGTCGGTTTCAAAATCCTGCACGGCGATCATCGGGACGAACGTCCGGAAACGGCCGTCTGAAGGACAGGGGGACGATTTGGCACCGGCGGTGATCGGCGCATTGGGGATCGCCGCGCTGTTTGCGCTGATCCTCCTGCAAGTTCCGATCGGCTTTGCGATGATGACGGTAGGCGTCGTCGGATTCGCATTGCAAGGCGGCGGCTGGCTGCCGGCTTTCTCGTTCCTCGCCCAGGAACCATCTTATGTGCTCGCAAGCACGGACCTTGCCGCCGTGCCGCTGTTTCTGCTCATGGGCGTGTTCGCGAGCATGGCCGGCTTCTCCGAGGACGTCTATCGCGCCGCGGCCGCGTTTCTTGGCCATCGGCGCGGCGGGCTCGCCTACGCCACGATCAGCGGTTCCGCGGCCTTTGGCGCGATCTGCGGATCGAGCACTGCGACCGCAGCGACATTCGCCAAAGTCGCCCTGCCGCAGATGCTGGATCGCGGTTATTCGCCGGCTTTCTCGACTGGAGTGATCGCCGCGGGAGGAACGCTGAAGTCGCTGATCCCGCCCTCGCTGGTGATGATCATCTATTGCGTGGTCGCAAAGACTTTCATCCTCGATATGTTTGTTGCCGCGATCGTGCCGGCGCTGATCACGATCGCGCTCAATCTGATCGCCATCGGAATTGTCGTGCGCCGGTGGCCGGAGATCGCGCCGGTCACCGCGCGGGTGTCGTGGCCGGAACGCTTCGACGCGGCGCGCCAGGCTGCGCCCTCGCTCGCGCTGCTGCTCGGGGTTTTCGTCGGCATCTACAGCGGAGTCTTCACGGTCAACGAGGCGGCTTCGGCTGCCGCGATCCTCGCGCTGCTATTTGCGCTGGCGCGGCGGCGTTTATCGTGGGGCGGGCTCGTTCGCGGAATGTATGAAGCGGGATCGGTTACCGCCATGCTCTATCTGATCCTGATGGCCGCGCCGATCTTCACCTACTTCATCAATTTGGCGCATGTACCCGAGACGCTGGTCCACTGGATCGAAGGCCACCAGTTCCCGCCGCTCGGCGTAATCTTCACGTTGACGGCGGTCTACATCCTGCTCGGAACGTTTTTCGAGGAGATGTCGTCAATCCTGATCACGCTGCCGCTGGTCCTGCCGATCGTTGTCAGTCTTGGCTACGACCCGCTGTGGTGGGGCGTGATCTGTCTGATCCAGGTCGAGATGGCCCTGATCCATCCGCCGCTCGGCATCATCGTGTTCCTGCTGCACGCGATCGCGCCGAAAATTTCGATGGGGACGATCTATCGCGGCGTCGTGCCGTTTCTGGTCGCCGACTTCACCGTGCTGATTATCCTGATTCTATTGCCGGGGATCGTGCTCTGGCTGCCGCACGCCTTGATTCATTGAGCGTGCGCTCAGGCTGGGATGGGCACACTGCCGTTGGCGATGAGACTTGCGTGTTTGAGGGCACGGTCGCGGATGGCGTCGGCAATACGCGCTGCCGTTGTTGCCAGCGGCGGGTAAAGCTCTGCCTCGGCGTTTTCGATCGTCAACGCCGACGATATCCAGATCGACGACAGACTGCCGAGCACGCGCGCAGCGAGACGAACTGGAACGGCGATACCCGTTGTCTTCGGATTGATCTCGCGATCCTGGATCGCATAGCCCTTCGCCTTGATCGCATCCAGAAGTTTTGTGAGGCGCTGCGGCTCGCGCGCCCAGCGGTCTTCCAGCGCCTTTGACCGCGACAGCATTTCCAGGATAACGCGCCGCTCCTTGCCGGGACAAAAGGCGAGATAACAGCGACCGGCGGCGGTTCGCAGCATCGGCAGGCTCCGGCCGACCATGCCGTGATCGATCGACAAGGTGCTGGCCTCATGCGTGGTCTCGCGCACCAGCATGCGGCTTTCCTCGAAAGTCAGGAGCGCTACCGGCCACACCAGATCGTGTGTGAACTGGGTCATCAGCGGCGCCGCGATGTCCGCAATCCAGTCGTCCTCGACAAAACCATCGCTCAGAGTACGCACCCCGCGGGCCAGACAATAGCGATCGTGCGGGCTCGTCCGTGTCACGAATCCGGCGCGGCTCAGTGTTTCCAGCAAACGATAAACGGTAGGACGCGGCAACCGCGTGTCGCGGGCGAGTTCCATGACCGACGGCAGCTTCCTGCGATTCATCGCCGCCAACACCGCAAGGCCGCGCTCCAGCGATCGTACGCTCCCGCCCCGCGCTTTTTTGCTGCTGTGCGCCATCGTTTGCAGTCCTAGTTGCCGGGATTGTCCACTGTGCGGACACTGAGTCAAGACTGCTGGCCGCGGCGAGCGCACGGCTTTAGCGTTGCCAAAAGATTTGCAATGGAGGAACTCGCCATGTCCGACGCGGCTTTAGCGTCCCGCACCGCCACTGCCCGGCGGGTGCCGTTGAGCATGAGCCATATCGGGCTCTACGTTTACGATCTTCCGAAAATGGAAGACTTCTACACGCGCGTGCTCGGTTTCACCGTGACCGACCGCGGCAAAGTTCGTGGCGCCGATATCGTGTTCACCAGCTGGGATCCGAGGGACCATCACCAGGTCGCTCTGGTCACCGGCCGGCCGAAGGATCTCGCGTTCAACCACATCAATCAGATCTCCTTCCGGGTCGCGGCGGTTGAAGACTTGCAAGCGATCTGGCGGCGGGTGAAGGACGAGCCGGGCGTGAGCGACATGCGGCCGATGGACCACGGCAATGCGTGGTCGCTGTACTTCCGCGATCCCGAGGGCAACCGGCTGGAAGTGTTCTGCGACACGCAATGGTACATCGAGCAGCCGTGCCTTGAAGACCTCGATCTGTCGCAGCCGGCCGAAAAGATTCGCGCCAAATCCGACGCCTTCTGCCGCGCAGCACCGGGCTTTCGGCCGATTGCCGAATATCAAGCGGAAATTGCCGCGAAGATGGGTCTGAAAAAATCCTGACGACGACGTGAGCCGGGTCATGGCGTCGCCTGACTTCGATGTCGGCATAATCGGCTACGGGCCGGTAGGCGCGACGCTGGCCAATCTGCTTGGCCAGCGCGGCATCAAGACCGTCGTGCTGGAACGCGAGCCGTCGGTCTATCACCTGCCGCGCGCGGTAGCGTTGGACGGCGAGGGCATGCGTCTGTTTCAGACCATGGGGCTCGCCGGAGAATTACTGCCGCGGCTGAACGTCAGCCGCAACATCCGCCACGTCAGCGCCGACGGCAAACTGTTGCTGCTGATCGCGCGCAGCGGCACCGGACCCGAGGGCTGGCATAACGCCTATCGCTTCTATCAGCCGGAGCTTGAGACCGTTCTGCGCAACGGCGTGTCCCGGTTTCCCTCGGTCGACGTGCGGCTACGCAGCGATGCCTTCGCGCTCGACGAAACGCGCGACCACGTCCGCATTCGTTACGAAGACCTCAAATCGGGAAAGCTCTCCGAAGTGACGGCCCGTTATGTGATCGGCTGCGACGGTGCGCGCTCAACGGTGCGGCGCTTCATGGGTGCCGAGCTGCAAGACCTGCGTTCGCACGAGCGCTGGATCGTGCTCGACTTGGTTCTCGACACGCCTCCAGAGGGCGTGCCGGAAGCGGCCGACGAAACCGGCCGGGTGATCGACGCGATCCAGTATTGCGA
>JBAUGC010000929.1:0-13725 GCA_049679485.1 Xanthobacteraceae bacterium | reverse complement strand
GAACTGACCGCGCTCGAGCTCGGTGTCGAGGGCTGGGTACGCAACTGGCGCGACGGCTCGGTCGAGGCGGTGCTGGCGGGTCCTGAGGAAGTCGTCCTGACCATGATTGAACTGTGCCGGGATGGTCCACCGGGCGCGCGGGTGGAGGCCGTCGATCAGCGCGAGGCCGGCGCGACAGACTTGGCGCTCCGCCGCCCTGGCGAGCTGTTTTCGGTACTGGCAAACTTTTGAGCTTCTACTGTCGCGCCAAACAGTCTTTCGAATTCGCTCCGCAGCACGTTATCGACGTCTCTCATCGACGCGGGCACACCGAGATCGGCGAGCGACGTGACGCCGTAGCGCGGATCGGAAACCCCGCACGGCACGATGCCGGAAAAATGCGACAGGTCCGGCGCGACATTGAGCGCAAATCCGTGGAACGTGACCCAACGCTGCACGCGAATGCCAATAGCGGCAATCTTGTCTTCGGCACTTTGGCCCTTGCCGGAGCGGCGTACCCACACGCCGATGCGATCGTCGCGACGCTCACCGCGCACGTCGAAGGCCGTTAGCGTACGGATGATCCATTCCTCGATGGTGGCGACGAAGCGGCGGACGTCCGGCGCGCGCCGTTTGAGATCGAGCATGAGGTAGCCGACGCGCTGGCCCGGCCCATGATACGTGAACTGGCCGCCGCGGCCGGCCGTGTAAACGGGAAAGCGCGCTTCGATCAATTCCTGCGGCTGCGCCGATGTGCCGGCTGTGTATAGCGGCGGGTGCTCGATAAGCCAGACCAGTTCTCGTGCCTCACCCCGCGCGATTGCCGCGGCACGGGCCGCCATGAACTCAACAGCACGCTCGTAATCGACCGCGCCGCCGCCCATGCTCCATTCAACCGGCGGCGAGCCGGCAATTGGGAGCGCGCCAATCTTCAGATCGCTGCGCGTGTTAACCACCTCGTAACCATGCCGGGCTCAAGAATAGCGCAGTAACGGCCATCGACAAAAGCCGCGCGGGGACCCTTGGCGACACTCGATAATGTCTCGATCGATATTGCGGTGGTATTGGGCAGAACCTCGATGCCGATCCATCAGGTGCTGCGGCTCGGCCGTGGCGCCATTATCGAACTCGACTCGTCGGAGGAAGACGAGGTCCGCATCCTCGCCAACAACATGCCGGTGGCGAAAGGGACCGTGATCGTCAGCGGCAATCGGATCGCCGTGGAAGTCAAGGAATTGTTGCCGCGGACGCCAGACGCGGTCTAGCCCGACGGCCGTCGATTTCCGCCTTGCTTCGCCCGCAAATAGCCCGGTCGTGGCGGCCGCAACGGTCGTAGGTCTGGGTCTTGTCCGCGCCGGAGCTTGCTGTTACATCGGCGCCACGCATCGCTTTGCGGTGCGTTCACCCCACATGCGGTCGTGGCGGAATTGGTAGACGCACTAGCTTGAGGTGCTAGCGGGGCAACCCGTGGAGGTTCGAGTCCTCTCGACCGCACCAGTAACCATATCGGTCTTTGTTTTTTCAATAAGTTAGCGATTTCATTGGGTTTCCTACAGAGGCTTCACTACATAAATAACTACAGAACGCCTCTGTAGTGGAGCCTAACCATGCCGCTCAAGGCCGCGCCTCGCGGCGGCTTCGTTGACCGCAAGTCCGATACCTGCCGACGTTAAGGGAAGCCTACGGGAAGCTCTACGGCGGCGGCAGGCCGTAATGGAAGGCTTGGTTCAACGGCGGCGATGTGGACCGGCTAAAAGCGCGAGCGAAGCACCGCGATTGGTTGAACGAAATCGAAGCTCGCATCGCAAACATTCGAGCCGAACGAAAGCGCGAGGGCCGCACGCTTACGCCGCTGGGAGCGAGGGCGTTGGCCGGCGAATGGTACCAATGGTTCCTAGCGCAGATGGCCGCGAATAAGTGGCCGGGCAGCGTGTGGCACGACTATCGTGATCGCGCATGGACCGGATTGTACGGCGCGACCGATCCGCCTGGCCGGTCGTTCGATGACGTTGACATGGACTATGTACGGCCGTTCATCGCCGACGAGGGCAAGACGGCGCAGTTCCTTGCAGCCAAGCGATTGCAACTCGATCCGCCTTCGCGTGACATGTTCCTGGATTATGTAGTGCGCGACTTCTTCGCGGCCTTGGACACGTTGGTGCGCTGCGCTGAAGGCGATTTCAGTGACGACTACACCGAGCGATTCCCCAAGCGAGAGCAGGGCATCGCCGATCCCAATTTGACGCCGTGGTCACTGTTTGAAAAATGGGTCACGGAAGTCAAGCCAGCGGCAAGCACCGTCGATAGATGGCGCGCGGTGTTCCAGAAACTGAACGCCGACTTCCCGAAAACGCCTGCTGCGGCGTTGTTGCCCGACCAGATGCAGGAATGGGCCAAAGGGCTCATAAGCAACGAACGCGCCGCCGTCACCGTTCGGGATGTATGGGTCATCGCGGGCCGCACGATATTCGCATGGGCTGTCGAGGCGAAACACGTCACGCTCAATCCGTTCACCGGTTGGCGCATCAGAGTGCCAAAGAAAAGGCGCACACGTGAAACCAAGGCATTCACAAAAGACGAAATCGCCACCATTCTGAGAGCGGCAATGAAGATTGACGTTTGCAGCAAGATGGATGCTGCGAAGCGATGGTGCCCGTGGCTCGCTGCTTACACCGGGGCGCGAATGGGAGAGTTGACCCAATTGCGCGGAAGCGACGTTTTCGAGGAGGATGGCATTTGGGCTATCAAGATTTCGCCGGAAGCCGGCTCGGTAAAAACTAGCAACGCGCGTTCGGTACCGCTGCATGAGCATCTTATCAAGCAGGACTTTGTGCGATTCGTAAAGGCAAACGGCAGGGGCCCGCTGTTTTACAATGAGGTCAGGCTGAAGCCCCAAGACGAACCGACTGAGGAACTGACCAATCCGAAGCGGCCCCGTGCCGTGAAGGCGCGCGAGCGCATGGCAGCTTGGGTCCGCGAGATCGGTGTTGCCGACCCGGAGCTAAGGCCAAATCACGCGTGGCGTCATACGTTCAAGAAAATTGGCGATCGCGCAGAAATCGCTGAGAAGATGCTAGACACGCTCTGCGGCCATGCTCAGGTCACTGAGGGACGTAATTATGGCGAAGCGGATCTTGCAGACAAGGCGGAAGCGTTACGGCGATTCCCCCACTATAAGATTTAATCTCGTTCAGCGGTGAAAACGACGCGCAGTCTAGGCCATTGCTCTCGTCGAGCACCTCGAAATCGATGATTCGGTCGACGTGGAATGCCGCAAGTCCCGACGGAGCTAGCACCAAAGCAACCAGCAAGCGGCTCGTCTCGGCGTAGCCAAGGATCACCGGCCAATACCGTTCGATCCGTTTCTTTGGCAGCCTCGGACCCGTAGTGGAGCCGCAGTTTCAAACCATTCCGGATAGCTTATCTGAGGCTTGCCGTATCGCATGTGATTGCAAAGGCGACAGCAATTGGCGACAGGGTAAATCTGACGAAACGGGGCACTTTCCTTCACTTTTTCAGTATGAGGTTTCCGTCCTCCCGGGCCCACCATTCAATGAAATCAAATGGCTTTACCTTGATCATTGGCGACATTGGCGGCAGCGATTGGCGACAGTCGCGAATAGCGACAGTGTGGACCATTGCAGCAGATCTTGCGATTGATGAAGTCCATTGCTTTCCTGATAACCGCCGCGTGGCGTTAGTGTGTGCGTATTCAAATTCAAGCGAGTCCCTAGCTCTCTCCTTGATTTTCACGTCTTAAGAAAAAGATAAAAGTGAAGTTGCGTGTGGCTGCGGCTACAAGCCTACAGGAAATTCTGCGGGATTTGCGGTCCCCAGATGTCTCGCCGCTCGTTTTTGGGCCAGGTCCTCGGATATTGGGGCCGGTCTGCATGCCATGGCCTTGGATCGAAGTAGCCCAGCTCCTCATCGGACATGCGATCGAGCTCGGTAAACAGTTCGATGATCTGGCCGGCTGCATCACGGTGATAGGTGGCCATGTTGTGGCCTGGCCCGTGACGGACCGGGCCCCACAATATCGTGCTGGAATTGCGAGCGAGGACCTCGCAAGACTCCACGAGATGCGCCGCATCGCGCAGTTCGAAGGCCATGTGGTGCATGCGGATCGGATCGCCCTGCAGAAAATTGACGGTGTGATGGTCGGAATTGCAGCGCATGAACACGAAGAAATCCTCCACCCAGTCCGAGACGCGGAAGCCGAGTACTTCACCATAAAAACGCGCCATTTCTTTGGGATCGTCGACGACAAAGGCTAGGTGTCCAAGCTTTAAAGGCCCCACTCCGGCGACCGGCTCAGGCTCATGAAACGTGCCATTGCTGAAAAGCTCGATGACCGTTCCTTTCGGATCGGAAACGGCGATCAGCGATTCGATGCCGGGGTAAAGGCCGGAACGCTTTTCGGAAGAGAGGTTATGCCCGGCTAGTTTTCTTTTGATATCGGCGAGATCGGTATTAGGCGCCAATTCGAAGGCAATGTTCGTGCACCTGGTTTGGTTCGTCGACTTTAATATCACCGCCAACTGACCGAGTTTGGTCACGAGATAAGCCGTTTGAGTCGACCTCTGCACGGTCCGAAGCCCGATGACCCGCTCATAATGATCAAGCTGGCGCTCGAAGTCGGATGTTTCGAGCGTCAGATGCGCGATCCTGCTGACTTTGATCATAGTTACTGTGCCCGGCTTGCGATCCACCTCAGTGAACGGCTTCCCGTAGGAAAGCGATGTTCGCGGCATTAAATTCATCAGGCTTTTCGAATTGCGGCCAGTGCCCCACATCGTCCATTTCCAGGAGGCGGCCGTGCGGCATCAATTCTGCGACTTTTCTTGCCGTGTTGAGATAGAGCGGCCGGTCCCTCAGCGAGGCAACCACCAGCGCGGGCGCCTCGATCTTGCGCCATTCATCCGCGCCGATAAGGTTGCGGCGCAGGTAAGGCGGGCCCAGCACCGATAACACGTGATTTGAGGCGACCTTTGCTTCCGGCGTCTGGTACGTTGCCCGACGCAATGCAACGAGGTCATCGATGCGTTTGTGCTCATTGTAGATCAGCGAATCGAAGATCTTTCGGATGTTCTCCCAACTGGGATCATCATAAGCCCGGCCGCGGCGAGCGATAATGCCGCCGATTTCCTCCTCATCGTCGGCGAAGCCGAAAGGCGCATTCAGCGTGATCTTGTCGACCATTGTCGGATGAGTGAGAGCGAACCGTGCGGTGACCCACGAGCCAAGCGAAATTCCGATGAAACAAGCCTTCGATATGCCCACAGCGTACATGAAATTGCGCACATGTTCCACATAATCTGCGATTTGATAGTCGCGGTCCGGTTTGTCGGTGTAGCCGCTGCCGAGAAAATCAAGCGCGAAACATTTGAAGTGCCGCGAATGCGGTCCGATAGTCGCGCAATAGGCCTCCCATGTACCGCCCGTCCCATGAAGCATGATGAGCGCCGGCGCGTCGTCCGAGCCCGCCTGCACGTATCGCGTCCGGATTCCGCCCGCATCGATCCATTCTTGCCGAAAAGCAACAGTGGAAAGATGCGTCCAAATACTCTCATACGGAAGGCGATCGGGCACGGCCGCGTCCTCGCAGTCGAAGTGGATGGGGTGCGTGCGACGCACGCGTACATCGTTGCTACTACAGGGGCGCGGGCAAACGCGTCTGTCGCACGTCTGTGTGACGCGGTCGGTGAGCCAATGGTTCTCAACGAGAAAACCACGCTCCCCGTCCGGACAGCGGTTCGATATCGGCAAAGCTGTGAGGAATCGTAAGGAGTCTGTTTCCGCCGCGGGCTCATCGCTGCCTCCGAATTTTTCCACGCTGTCGCCTATCGAAGGGGCAGAACTGCGCTTGCAGCGTCATTAGCAATCGGCTTTGTGATAAGGGCGCCAAGTGTCGGTGCGTTCCAAAACGGGAGTCGTAGACATTGCAATATGCTCGGCTCGGCCGCAGCGGCCTCGAAGTGTCCCGCGTCTGCCTCGGAATGATGTCCTATGGCTCGCCGTCGTGGCAGCCTTGGGTGTTGCCCGGCAGCGAAGGCACCGCATTCGTCCGTCAAGCGCTCGATCTCGGAGTCAATTTCTTCGACACGGCCGACTTCTACTCCCATGGCGAAAGCGAAATAGCGCTCGGCGAGGCAATCGCCAAACTAACAACGCGCGACAAGGTGGTCATTGCCACCAAGGTCGGCCTCCCGATGGAACCCGGCCCCAATCGCGGCGGCCTGTCGCGCAAGCACATCCACAGCAGCATCGAGGCATCGCTGCGGCGGCTGAAGACTGATTACGTGGACCTTTACCAGCTTCACAAAGCCGATCCCGGCACGCCTATCGAGGAAACCCTCGGTGTGCTTGGGGATCTCGTGCGAGTCGGAAAGGTGCTGCATGTCGGTCTATCCAACTTTGCTACCTGGCAGCTCGCCAGCGCTTACTTCATCGGCAAATTCGAAGCTGGCGTGCGGATTTCCTCGGCTCAAATTCAGTACAATCTCGCGTTCCGCGAGGAGGAGCGGGACATGCTGCCGTTCTGCGCCGAACACGGACTTGGCATTATCGTCTACAGCCCTCTCGCGCGCGGCTGGCTCACCGGCAACCGCCTTGAACAAACATCCTTGACCGCGCGCGAAGCTGCCCGGGCGCAAGGCGACGCCAAGGCGCATGCCCTTTACGGTACTGACGCGGATCGCCGCGTGCTCGATTGCCTGCGTCAGGTGGCCAAGGAGCGCGGAGCGCCGATGGGCCGCGTTGCGCTTGCGTGGCTGCACTCGCGTGATGGCGTCAGCTCGATCCTTTGCGGTGCGCTCGAACCTTCTCACCTGGAGGAGGCCGTCGCGGCCGCGGAATTCAAACTCTCGAAGGCCGAGAGCGAGCGGCTTGAATCCTGCTATGTCCCCCAGCCGGTCAAGGATGACGGACTAAAGGTCGTCATCAACCAGGACAAGCGGACGGAAGAAGAGAAACGCCGCGCGTCGGCGTGATTCCGACAACGACATTCCCTTCGTTGCATGACGCGAGATCGCGTTTAGCGGATACGGAATCTCAAATGCTGCAACGCGTGAGGGTCGTTGATATTCGCCGGGAGACGGCTGACATCGTCGCGTTAGAGCTGGTCGCGGCAGACGATGCGCCGTTGGCGGATTACACGCCCGGTGCGCATATCGATGTCCACGTGGCTCCGGGATTGATCCGGCAGTATTCGCTTTATGAGCCGCCGGGCGCAACGTCCTATTTCATCGCGGTCAAGCGCGAGGCTCAATCTCGCGGCGGTTCGGCCGGCATCCACGCCGGCGTGAAACCGGGAGATGTCCTCACCATCAGCATCCCCCGCAATAATTTCACGCTCGCAGCGAGTGCAAGCCACAGCATTCTGCTTGCCGGGGGAATAGGTGTCACCCCGATTGCCAGCATGGCGGGACACCTTCGCAACATCGGCGCATCCTACGCGATCCACTATTTCGCCCGCTCGGCCAAGGACGCGGCGTTGCTGGCGCGGCTCGAGCGGGACCACAACGAGCGGCTGCATCCGCATTACCTCGATCCGGCGGAGGTCGCGGCGTTGCTGCGCAAGATCATTCCGACCTATCAAGCGGGCCTGCATGTTTATCTTTGCGGGCCGACGGCATTCATGAATCTCGCGCAAGAGACGATGCGGAACTGGCCGGCTGAATCTGTGCATATCGAGCATTTCGTCAACGAGCTACCGGGCAATGGTCAAATGGCCGGCGCTTTCACCGTAGAGCTCGCACGGAGCGGGCAACGCTTCGTTGTGGGAGCGAATGAAAGCATCGTCGAAGTTCTCGCCCGCAACGGCGTTGATGTTCCGACGTCCTGCGAGCAAGGCGTATGCGGAACCTGCATCACCAAA
Organism: Xanthobacteraceae bacterium; assembly: GCA_049679485.1. Classification (GTDB taxonomy): domain Bacteria; phylum Pseudomonadota; class Alphaproteobacteria; order Rhizobiales; family Xanthobacteraceae; genus BOG-931. The sequence continues at coordinate 5,870 of JBAUGC010000929.1, read as the reverse complement.
GTGCTTGAAGGCCGCCCGGATCATCGCGACGTCTATATGACCGATGAAGAGCATGCTGCCGGCGACCAGATCACGCCGTGCGTCTCGCGCTGCCTCGACGACAGGCTGGTGCTGGAGCTCTGACAGTCTTCCCGCGGCTTGTCCCACATTGACGCTACGGACAAGCGCGCGGGCAGCGCGCATCATTCTCGCACCCGGCGGGAATGGCTCGACAACACCAGGCTGGCGGCGTCGGAGCGTTGGCCGCGGTAGCAAATCCGGTCGGCGAAAAGTCGGGTTTATTCGATAATCGCACAGGGAGGGTTTGGATCATGGCAGCGGACGAGAATCCCGCCGGGCGGATGGCGATCACCACCGACGGTCCGGCGGATTCACATGCCGTATCCGCGCCGAACCTGCGGCAAGGTGTTGCCGATTACAGCCTGCTCGATACCGACGTCCAGGATCAGCCCTTCGCATTCTACCAGCTCCTGCATAAAGAGTGTCCCGTCTACCGGATGCCGGAAACCAATTTCTACATTGTCAGCCGCTACGAGGACGCGCGCCGGGTCGCGAGGGACACCAAGACTTTTCTCAATCAGATACCGGCGCGGCAAGGCCTCGCCGGCGAGCGCGACGCCATCTATCAGTCTGTTCTCAAGGAACGCGGCTGGCCGAATGTTCCAACGCTTCAGCGCTGTGACGGCGAACGTCACGCGCGCCACCGCAAGCTGGTTGAGCGGGTTTTCACTCCGGCGCGCGTCCGCGATCTCACTCCACGCCTCGAAGAGTTGTCGCATCAAATCATCGACCGTTTCATCGATCGCGGCGAGTGCGAATTTGTCAGCGAATTCGCGTTGATGCTGCCCGGCATGTTCATCTCCGAGCAGCTCGGGCTGGACGCCGATGACGTCGGCATGCTCAAACGCTGGGGCGACGCCATCGTGGCAATGCGCTCGCGGCTGTTGTCCGAGGAAGAGGTTCGCACCACGGCCGAGGTCGAGCTCGAATGTCAGCACCATCTGGCGCGGGTGTTCGAGGCGCGGAAGACGTCGCCCGCAAACGACATTCTGTCAGGTCTTGTGTACTTCCACGGCGAGGGGGACGAGCCGCTGAGCATGGGCGAACTGCAAGGTCTCGGCGCTCAACTCATCGCCGCGGGCTTCGAAACCACAATGGGCGCGATATCCCACGGCATGCTGTTCCTGCTGTCATATCCGGAACAGATGGCGAAGCTGCGCGCCGATCGCTCGCTGATGAAGAACTTCGTGGAGGAAGTGCTGCGGTTCGATGCGCCGGTTCATGGGATTCTCCGGTTCGCTACCGAAGATGTTGAAATCGCCGGCACGACGATTCCGAAAGGGTCGATCGTAATGCCGCGATTTGGCGCGGCCAACCGGGATGCGAGCAAATATCCGGACCCGGACAACTTCGATATCACCCGTGCCAACGCGTCGAGCCACATGTCATTCGGATTTGGGTCGCACTTCTGCGTCGGTGCGGTTCTGGCGAAACAGGAAATGGTCACTGCCTTTTCGGTGCTGTTCGATCGCGTCGACGACATTGAGCTGGCGGAGCCACTTCCCAGTCCCGCACATCGGCCGGATTTTTGGCTGCGCCCGCTAAAGGGTCTACCGGTCAGGTTTCGCAAAATCGCATGACAGCGCGCGATCTGCTGCTTGGAAACGCCATACTCTGTATACAATATTCAGGCGCTAAAACGATAAAATCATGCAAGATGTCATTTAATAAATTGATATCATTGATAAATTTCGTATATTAGGTTTTCTTGACGACGTTCAACGGTTTTAATAGTTATACAAAAGTGAGAACGCAGGAGGTCAATCATGCCCCCAATAAGCATTTGCGTAACTTGCTCTGACGCGGCGGTCTTTCTGCCCACGGAGATCGCCCGATGATGATGGATAACGTTATTGGGGCGATCGGATCCCCCGATTTCGGCAAAGCGCTCTTTGCGGCTCTCCACGACGACATGGCGGCGCGTCAGGTCGTCGTCCACCGATTTCATGAGGGCGCTCCTGTTGAGCCGTTGGTCCAGGAGAGCGCGGAGACCGGTGACTGGGTCCGAACTCTGGTCAAGCGCTACGTCGGCGGCTATTTCCCCTACGATCCTTTCCGCCCCATGCTGGAAATGCCGCGCCAGCGCGAGATCTGCGTGCTCGCGGTAAACGCCCAGGAGATCAACCACGCGGAATATCGCGAAAAGCTTTACGTCGAGCCCGGTCTCGCCGGAAAGATGGCGGTGATACTGCGCCAGCCCGGCGAGGTCATTTCGATTTCGCTCTATCGTGATCGGAGCGACGGGGCATTTACCGGCCGTGACGTTGCCAAAATCGGACGATGCACCGAGACCCTTGCCGCCGCTTTGGAGAAACACCTGTCGCTCATGGATAATGTCGTGTCACCAACGGTGCGCAACATCGAACAGGCTCTGGCGCATCTCGAGGAAGATCATCCGCTGTCGCAGCGCGAGGCGAGCGTCTGTGCACGGGTGGTGATGGGCTACACGAACGAAGCCGCATCGCTCGACCTCGGCCTGTCGTTCCATTCGGTTGCGACCTATCGCCGGCGCGCCTACGGCAAGTTGGGTATCACGTCGCAAAGCGAATTATTTGCACTGCTGCTGAGCCGCTCGCATCTGCAACTCACGCGCAAGGTGCAGCCGCAGATCAGTTGGCGGACGGGGCGGCGCGCCCTGCATTCGTAGCGACAAGCCGCCGGGCCTGACAAAGGCCCGGCGGCGCGAGCACATGACTGCGATATCGCGGCGCTTGGAGCGATAACAGGAGCTGAGAACATGGCATTTCTTCGCAATACCTGGTACGTTGCGACGTGGGCGCAGGATCTTGCTCCCGGCAAACTGTTGGCGCGGCGATTTTTGAACGAACCTGTCGTGCTCTTCCGCAAGCAGGACAATACCGTCGCGGCGCTGGAAGACGTTTGCCCGCATCGCTACGCGCCGCTCAGCCTCGGCAAGATTGTCGACGGCGACCGCGTACAATGCGCCTATCACGGCCTCGAGTTCGATGGCAGTGGCCGCTGCGTTTTTAATCCACACGGAGCCGGCCGCATACCGGCGGCGGCGCGCACGCGCAGTTATGCGGCATGCGAGAAGCATTCGCTGATCTGGATTTGGATGGGCGACGCCGGCGCGGCGGACCCCGCCACCATACCGGATTTTCAATTTCTCGATCCGGATTCCGGCCGCTCGGTAAGCAAGCGCGACTGGCTGCTGATGGATGCCGGTTATGAACTGATCGTCGATAACCTTCTGGATCTCAGCCACGTCAGTTATCTACACGATGGAATTCTGGGTAGCGCCGAAACCGTTAAAGCCGAGATCAAGCTGGAGCAAAAGGGCACCACCGTCACGGTTCGGCGCTGGTCTCGGGACTGCCCCGTTCCGGGTTTCTTCGATCTGATGTTCAAGCGCGACGGCGGGCGAGTCGACATGTGGCAGGACATCCGCTGGGACCAGCCCGGGTGCCTCATGAACGACGTTGGCGTGACCGATCGGGGAGCACCGCGCACCGAAGGTACCGGCGTGTTCGGCATGCATTTTCTGACGCCGGAGACGGAGACCAGCACGTGGTACCACTTCGCCGCGGTCCGCCAGAACCCGCGGAGTTGGGGTGAGCCGCTGGACACCGAGATACAGCAGAAGATCGCCGATCTGCGCCGCTATGCTTTCGAGCAGCAGGACCAGGCGATGATCCGTGCCCAGCAGCAAATTCTGTTGCGCAATGGCGGCAGGTTCAATCCGGTGATGCTGGAAATTGACGCCGGCCCGACACGCTACCGTCGCATCATGGATGAGCTGATCAGACAGGAACAACAGCGGGCTGCTGCCGAGTAGGCTTTGCGGCCGCCGCCACGCTCGTGCGGGAACTCTAAGGTTGAACCGGCAATGCGAGGAAACATGACGGCGCTGGTGGCGGAGGGTGGCGAGAGCACCCGCTCGGAGGATGCTACGCGTCGACTGCGCGACATGATCCTGCACGGCGATTTTTTGGTCAACGACCGGCTGCAGGAGATTCAGCTTTCAGCTGTGCTTGGCGTTTCGCGAACGCCGATCCGGACCGCGCTCAATACGCTTCACAACGAGGGGCTGCTCGACTACACGCCCAAGACCGGGTACCGGGTGCGAGCACTGACGCTCGCGGAGATTCTGCAGGCCTACTCGGTCCGCTCGGTACTCGAAGGTCTCGCTTGTCGTAGCGTCGCACAGGCCGGTCTCGAAGAAAAAGCGGTGAGAAAGTTCGAACGCGTGCTCAGCCAGTATGAGCAGATCATGCGCAAGAACTCGCACAGCGAATTTGACCGGATGGGCATCGCCGAGCTGAATCAGCAGTTCCATACGCTGATCCTTCAGCAGGCCGGCAATGACATGCTGTCCGATTTTGTTCAACGCGCGCTGAACGTTCCGCTGACGACACTGCGGGTCATTCCGCATTCCGGACTTCAGCAGGAGACGGCAGTTGAAAGCTGCCGGCAGTCGCACGTGGAGCACCTGAAGGTGTTTAGCGCAATCACGGCGCGCGAACCTGAAGCCGCGGAAGGCGCTATGCGCGCGCACGTAGAACGCGCCGCACGGCTTGTTGAAATCTACTATCGCGACGCCCACGGCGAGACGCGCTAGGCGTCGTCGGCGCCGCGTCGGATTATTGCGGCGGCCACGGCACCGGAGATTCGCTCAAGCTCAGATAGACACTTTTTTCGGCGAGGTAAGGCATGAACCCGAGCCGCCCGCATTCGCGTCCGAATCCGCTCTGTTTGACGCCGCCGAACGGCACATTGACGCTGGCGATCTTGTAGGTATTGATCCAGGCCATGCCGGCCTTGATCCGTTTGGTGACGCGTAACGCGCGCTTGTAGTCGCGCGTCCAGATCCCGCAGGCAAGGCCGAAGACCGTATCGTTGGCTTGCTGCACCAGATCCTCCTCGTCCTTGAAGCGGATGACGCAAGCCACCGGGCCGAAGATTTCCTCCTGGGCAACGCGGGTTTGATTGTGTTCCACTTCGAGCACCGCCGGGCGGAGATATGCGCCTTTGGCAAGGGCAGCATCCGACGGCCGATTGCCGCCACAGAGAAGCTTGCCGCCATCTTGGCGGCCGCGCGCGATCAACGATTCGACACGGTCGCGATGGCTGAAGCTCGCCAGCGCCGATATCGCGGAACGCGAGTCGTAAGGATCGCCGACATAAAGTGCGCCGGCCGCCTCGACCAATCGCTCGACGAACTTTTTGTAGATTGAATCCTGAACGAAGATGCGCGAACCCGCGATGCACGATTGGCCGCCATTCGAAAAGATCGCAAATGATGAACCGAGCACGGCATGGTCCATATCCGCGTCTTCAAACACGACGTTGGGCGATTTGCCTCCGAGCTCCATGATCGACGGGATAAGCCGCTCACCGGCAATTTTGGCGATTTCCCGGCCGCTTGCCGTGCCGCCCGTGAAAGTCACCATGTCGACGCCGGGATGCGACACCAACGCCTTGCCGGTGGTGCGTCCAAACCCGGTGATGACGTTCACCACGCCTCGCGGGAGGCTGGCCTCCAGCGCCAGGCGTCCATATTCCAAGCCAACCTGCGGCGTTACTTCCGAAGACTTGAGAATGACGGCGTTGCCCGCTGCTAGCGCGGGGGCCAGTTTCTGCGCCTCGAGCGAGATCGGAGAATTCCACGGTGTAATTGCCGCTACCACTCCGACCGGATCATAGAGTGAGAACGAGAAATAGTTGCCGCGCGCAGGGATCACCTCGGATTCGAAGGTTTCGCACAGGGCGGCAAAATAGCGGAAAGCCTCGGCCGCCCAGACCGACTGCATCCGGCTCTCGCTGATCGGTTTGCCGTTGTCCTGTGTTTG
>JBAUGC010000928.1:0-7655 GCA_049679485.1 Xanthobacteraceae bacterium | reverse complement strand
ACGCCCTGCGGACCCCAGCCGTGCTCGTCGTCGCCGATCAAGGTGCGCTTGGGATCGGCCGAGAGCGTCGTTTTGCCGGTACCGGACAGACCAAAGAACAATGCGACGTCGCCATCCGGTCCGACATTGGCCGAGCAGTGCATCGGCATCACGCTCTCGGCCGGCAGATAGTAGTTGAGCGTGGTAAACACGGATTTTTTCATCTCGCCGGCATAGGACGTGCCGCCAATCAAAATAATGCGGCGGGTGAAGTCGAGCGCGATGATCGTCTCACTGCGCACGCCGTGGCGTTTGGGATCGGCCTTGAAGGAGGGCAACGACAGGATAGTGAAGTCGGGAACGTAGTGCGCAAGCTCGCCGCGCTCTGGTCTGATGAGAAGCGCGCGAATGAACATCGAATGCCAGGCAAGCTCGTTGTAGACGCGGGTCTTGATACGGTATCGCGGATCGGCGCCGCCGTAGAGGTCCTGCGCGAACAGAGTCTTGCCCTTGGCGTGGGCGATGAAATCGTCGAACAGCAACTGGAATTTCTCGGGCGAAAGACGGCCATTCTTCTCCCACCATACGGATTTCTCGGTCTGTCCGTCGGCGACAACGAATTTGTCTTTGGGGCTGCGGCCGGTATGGACACCGGTCTCGGCGCAGAAGGCGCCCCCCTGAACCAGGAAACCTTCGCGATCGGCGATCGCGTGCTCGACTAGCGCGGCGTCGGGTAAATTCCAGTGAATTGCCGAGAGGTCTTTCAGACCGAATTTGTCAGCCCCGTGAGCACTATTCCGCAAACCTGTTTCCTTCACCCTCGCCTCCGCAACTCACCTTACGCTAACCTCGCCGTCAGAGCGTGCGATCCTATATCGGGCATATTAGCACCTGCCAAGACGGACTCCCATCGGAAGGCTAACGGATCAATTGTCTCCGGCGTTCCGCGCTGCAGCGCAACAGACCCGAGCACTTGCCGCTGGAAAAGGCATCAGCGCCTATTTAGCGCGCGCAGCCGTTGCCAGATCCACCACTACTCTTCGCAGGTATTCCGCTGTGGACACACGCTCAGGGAATGGCAGGCGCAGCGTCGCATCCCCGAGCGCCAGATCGAGACCGTCCGGGTCAAGCCCGGTCAGCCGCCATGGTCCGTCTTCGGCGCCAAGCAGTTTGGTGGCGTAGAGGCGTACGGCTTCGGCATGGTCGTTGTTCATATGTGTGATGGCGCTCGCTTCCGCCTCGACAAGGTTTTCGGCGTCCGTGAGGTCGGTCACTACGTCTAAAGCTTTTAGATCGGCGGCGCGGCCAAAGCCGCCATTAAGGTGAGCGGAAATGATTTCAAGCTGCCAGAACGAGAAATCGGCAAAGCCGGCGTAAAGTTCTGATTTCGGATGGCGTGCCAGGAACCGTCGGCGGAGACGGGCATCCCGTGGATCCTGGCGCGCGGCCGGCGTGAAGGTGCCGAGCACAGTCAGGCGTGGGTAAGCAAGCGGATCGCCGCGGCCAACCGATGCAAAGAGCAGCGACGCGCGGCCGTCGTTTTCAAGATTGGCGGTATGGGTCGAGAGCCGGGACACTAAAATTAGCGGCGAACCATCGACATCGGTGGCGACGTTAACCAATGACGCAAATGGATGCCCGGTATTGCGGTCGATGGTCGCAAGCGTGCCCGCTCGTGTGCTGCGCAGAAGCGCCTTCGCGATCGCGCGCGCGTCAAATTCCCCCGCTGGAGCGTTTTCAGGCAGGCGATCCGGCATAACGCCCGGGAGGGGAGCGGCTTTATCGATTTCGGCCATTGTTAAGCTTTTCCGGCTCCGGCGGCGGCACAGCAATTGCCCCGATTCCGCCTTGTCTCGTCACACTTCCGCCCCTACATGGGTTTTCAAAGGCTTACGGGGCCGGGGCTAAGTGATGCTTGCGGCCGACTCATGTTAGAAGGCCGCCATGCCGACAATCGCTCTGGTCGATGACGATCGCAATATCCTGACCTCGGTGTCTATCGCGCTCGAGGCCGAAGGCTATCGCATCACGACCTATACCGATGGCGCTTCTGCGCTCGACGGATTCAAAACCGCCCCGCCTGACCTCGCCATCCTTGACATCAAGATGCCGCGCATGGACGGCATGGAGACGTTGCGGCGGCTGCGGCAAAAGTCCGATCTTCCGGTGATTTTCCTCACCTCAAAAGATGAGGAGATCGACGAATTGTTCGGCCTGAAAATGGGGGCCGACGACTTCATCCGCAAACCGTTTTCGCAGCGGCTCCTGGTCGAGCGGGTCAAGGCCGTACTGCGGCGCGCCTCGCCAAAGGATGGCACCGCACCCAAGGAAGCCGACAGCAAGGTTCTGGAACGCGGGCTGCTGCGCATGGACCCGGAACGCCATACCTGCACCTGGAAGAACGAGCCGGTGACGCTGACCGTCACCGAATTTCTCATCCTCCACGCCCTGGCGAGCCGGCCGGGCGTTGTGAAGAGCCGCAACGCGTTAATGGATGCCGCCTACGACGATCAGGTCTACGTCGACGACCGCACCATCGACAGCCACATCAAGCGGTTGCGCAAGAAGTTCAAGGCGAGTGATGTGGAATTCGATATGATCGAGACGCTGTACGGCGTCGGCTATCGTTTTAAGGAATAAGCGCAGCTTTGCGCACAGGTCATGGACTGGCGAAGTTGATCCATGGCCCAACGACTTGGACCTGACTGGGCGGCTGACGTGCGGTAGTAATAACGTCCGGCTCCCGCCGCAGGGTGGGGGCTGATCGCAACCCCGGCAGACGACGTGCTCGATCGAACCGCAGAAATCGTAGGGGCCGAAAGGAAGGCCCCGCCATCGACTCCGGTCGAGGGCCAAATCGAGGCCGATGGTCTCGATGGGGCTTCGGCGCCCGCCCGACCGCGCGGCCTCGCCAGAGTTGCCAATTGGCTGCAGCGCGCGTGGCAGTTCTTCGTCAACCAGAGCTTTTCGAGCCTCACCCGCCGCATTGTTTTTCTGAACGTCGCGGGGCTGCTCGCTCTCTCCATCGGCATCACATTTCTGTCTCAGTTCCGCGCCGGCCTGATCGACGCGCGGGTGCAGAGTCTCCTGGTACAGGGGCAAATCATCGCCGGCGCGATTGCAGCCTCGGCAACGGTCGAAACCGATTCATCGATCACGATCGATCCGGACAAACTGCTCGAACTCCATCCGGGCGAAAGCTACGGCCCATCCGAAGACGCGCTGTACGGGATCAATTTTCCGATCAATCCGGAGCGCGTGGCGCCGGTCTTGCGGCGGCTGGTGTCGCCGACAAAAACGCGTGCGCGCATTTACGATCGCGACGGCGTGCTTCTGGTCGACAGTCGCAATTTGTTTGGACGCGGCGATGTGTTGCGGTTCGACTTGCCGCCGCCGAACGCCGAGAAACCGAGCTTCTTCGAACGCGCTTTCATCGCGGTGCGCATGTGGCTCGGACGGGGTGATCTACCGCTCTATCGGGAACTGCGCGCCGATAATGGCCGCGGCTATCCCGAGGTTGCGCAGGCCCTAAATGGTCAGAATGCCAGCATGGTGCGCATCAATGACCGTGGCGACGTCATCGTGTCGGTCGCGGTTCCGGTGCAGCGCTTCCGCGCCGTGCGCGGCGCACTCATGCTCTCGACGCAGGGAGCTGACATCGACGACATGGTAGAGGCCGAGAGGCTTGCCATTCTCAAGGTCTTCCTTGTCGCCGCCGGCGTCATGGTCGTGCTCTCGATCCTGTTGGCCGGCACCATTGCCGAACCGGTGCGACGGCTGGCCGACGCGGCGGAGAGTGTGCGCCGCCGCATCCGGTCGCGGGTTGAGATTCCGGATTTCACACGGCGGCGCGATGAGATCGGACATCTCTCCGGCACGCTGCGCGACATGACCAGCGCGCTCTATAGCCGTATCGAAGCGATCGAAAGCTTTGCCGCCGATGTCGCGCACGAACTGAAAAATCCGCTGACGTCGCTGCGTTCGGCGGTCGAGACATTGCCGGTTGCTAAAACGGATGAGAGCCGCGGGCGCCTGCTCGCCGTCATCCAGCACGATGTCAAACGGCTCGATCGGCTGATCTCCGACATTTCCGACGCCAGCCGCCTGGACGCCGAACTGCAACGCCAGGAAGCCGCGCCGGTTGACATTGCAAGGCTCCTCAATACCGTTGTCGCGGTCGCCAACGAAGTGAAGCGCGACGACGGTGTGCGCGTTACACTCCGTTTCGAAGGCGGCGCTGCGCGTGCATTCCAGGTGCCCGGACGCGATTCCCGCCTCGGCCAGGTCGTCGACAATCTGATCGAGAATGCGCGCTCTTTCTCTCCGGCGGGAGGCACGGTGCGCGTCGCCTGCCGGCGGCTGAAGAGCAATATCGAAATTTATGTCGATGATGACGGTCCCGGGGTGCGGCCCGACGCTCTCGAAAAAGTATTTGAACGCTTCTATACCGATCGCCCGCAACACGGCTTTGGCCAAAACTCGGGCCTCGGGCTTTCGATCTCCAAGCAGATCGTGGACGCGCACGGCGGCGCCATCTGGGTAGAGAACAGAACCGGCGCGCCAGACGCAGACGGCACCCCGACGGTTGCCGGTGCGCGCTTTATCGTGCGCCTGCCGGCGATGTGATGGCGGCTGATTTAGCGACTGTGCACGCCTCGGCCGTGCTGGTTGGTGCGCGAGCCGTACTGATCCGCGGACCTTCAGCATCCGGAAAATCGCGGCTTGCACTCGAACTTCTCGAGGCAGCACGCACCGGCACTTTGCGCTTTGCGAGGCTGGTCGCCGACGATCGCGTCCATCTCGAAGCCATCGGCGGACGCTTACTGGCTCGCCCCCCCGAGGCGCTTGCCGGTCTGATCGAAGTGCGCGGCGTCGGACTTCTGCGCGTAACGCACGAGCCACGTGCCGTTATCGGACTAGTGGTTGACCTCGATGCGCCGGACGCCCAACGATTGCCGGCTGCCGATCAGCGACGTATTGAAATTAACGGTATCGTTGTACCACGGCTGCCCGTTGCAAAGGATTTGGCGGCCTGGCCCAACGTACTGGCGCTCCTCAATTCAACTGCAAATAATTGGAGTTAGCGGCGATACCGGATTTATTGGAGATTGGTTAACCCTAACACCGTTAGACTCGGTGGGCGCTTTCCGCGATGGACCGTGCCGAAGCGGGTCATTGACGGCGCCATTAATCTGAATTCGACTTTGCGATACCGCAATGCAGCAGCCGCAAGATTCCGCCGAAAATGCCTCTTGCGCTTGGGCTTCGGATGGTCAAGATGAGCACCCTTTCGTGCGGTGCAACCGGGACGCGCCCGCGGGGTGTTCCATGATCGGTCTTGTGCTTGTCACCCACGGGCGGTTGGCTGTCGAATTCCGCGCTGCCTTGGAGCACGTGGTAGGCCCGCAGGACCAGATTGAAGCGGTTACCATCGGCCCCGACGACGACGTTGAGGAGCGCCGCAAGGACATCATCGAAGCGGTCAAGCGCGTCGACAGCGGCGATGGCGTCGCCATTCTCACCGACATGTTCGGCGGCACGCCATCGAACCTCGCAATCTCGGTCATGAGCCGGCCGAAAGTCGAAGTGCTCGCAGGCATCAATCTTCCAATGCTGGTCAAACTCGCCAAGGTTCGCGATGAGTGTCCGCTCGCGGAGGCCGTCGCCGCCGCCCAGGACGCAGGACGAAAATACGTGACTATCGCCAGCCGGGTTCTGAGCGGAAAATGAGCGCGCCCGCTCACCGCGGCGACGAGAACTTGCTCGATGAGCAGGCGTTTCGCGATGGCGCGATAATCCGCAAACTTTGCATCTGCAATCGCAAGGGGCTCCATGCGCGAGCGTCGGCCAAGTTCGTGCAAACGGTGGAAAAATTCGACGCCGACGTCCGTGTCATGCGGGGCGGTGAAACCGTCGGCGGCACTTCGATCATGGGCCTGATGATGCTTGCGGCGTCCCCAGGAACTTCGATCACTGTGGAAGCAACAGGCCGACAAGCCGCGGAAGTCGTCGACGCATTGACGAGTCTCATCGAGACGCGTTTTGGCGAAGACGATTGACCCGGATCACTCAAGGAAACGACCGAGGGGAAAACTGATGGCAGACGAACAGACCAGCGCAGCTGCGCCGGCGGGCACGCCGGCATCCGCAGTGCCCCGGCAGCCCGCAACCATTCGGTACGTCGATCGCCCCGATATTCCGGAGACGTTTGCTGACTCGGTCAGCGGTCTTATCTTTGACGGCCAATCGCTGCGAATCGAATTCGCCGTGACGCGTATCGATGAGGTCAAGCCCAATATGCCGATTACGGGCCGCCGTTATCCGGCCTGCCGTCTGGTGTTGCCGCCGGCGGCTGCGGCCGATCTGATCAACCGCATGCAACAGATCGGGGCGGCGCTCACGCAGGCCGGGGTGGCACGATCCGCACCGCGCGCGGGGGAGACGCCGCCGAAGGACTAAGCGCTAACCCGCCTCGCCGCGCACCGACCCACGAGTACTTCCTGCTGCGGCGGCTTTGAGGTCGGCGACAAACATTCGATAGGCTTTGTGCCGTTCGCCCTCGTCCTCGATGCGCAGCAGTGCGGATGGATGCGCGGTGACAATCAGGTTTGTCCCGTCGTTAAGTTCCATCGGCTTGCCACGTACCTTGGCGATCGTCAGCGTGCGCCCGATCAGACTTCGCGCCGCTGTCACACCCAGCGCAACGATCATGGACGGCTTGACCAGACGCCGCTCGAAATCGAGCCAGAATTTGCAGCGTTCGATCTCGTAATTGTTAGGACGTTTGTGCAGGCGGCGCTTGCCGCGCATTTCGTGTTTGAAGTGCTTGACCGCACCGGTGACAAACGCTTGGTCGCGGTCTATTCCGGCGTCTTTCAGCGCTTGGTCGAGAACCCGGCCGGAGGGACCGACAAACGGCTTGCCGGCGAGATCTTCTTTGTCACCGGGCTGCTCGCCGACCAGCATGAGCGCGGCATGGCTTGGACCCTCGCCGGGAACCGCCTGGGTGGCGTCGCGATAAAGTGGACAGCGCGTGCATCCTTGTTCGGCCACCGCAAGCTCGCGGAGCGATTTGATGACCTCTTGCATGTCCGCTTTCGTGTTTTCGCCTTGTCGATCAAAATGGGATTGTCACTCCCACCCTCGGTATCGCCGTAACGATCCAGCCCAGCACCTGGTTTCCGGTGTCGTCGGGGCGTATCGGCGGATCCTCGCTCTTCGCGCTCGACGGCAGCAGCCGAAGCGCATGCATCATCAAAAACATACAGACGCCCCAGCTTGAGACCCACCGCGAATAGTCATACGCGACGACGAAGATCGCAATGTAGCCCAGCGATATGCCGGCCAACCATGCGACTGAAACAGTCCGCAAAAATGGCGTCGGCAATGCGACGATCATGGTTTTGATGTAACGTGCAATCGGCCAATGCAGGGCGATCAACACGACATAGACCGGCAGCCGGATCATCGTGATATATGCGTGATCCCGGGTGGATTGAATCTCCTGAGAGATGGTTGAGTACCACATCCAAGCGTTCTGCGGATCGAGCGGAACCGACGCGCGGGCGCTCACGTAAGCAAAAAACGTTTCCCGCGGAGCAGGCATGCCGCCGAAAAAGGCGGTTACGATGAACACGCCCGATACCAGAGAAATAAGAACCAGGCCGTAAATGACC
>JBAUGC010000927.1:0-3254 GCA_049679485.1 Xanthobacteraceae bacterium | reverse complement strand
TATAAGGTGCGGGCTGCGCGGGAAGTGGTGCTCGCCGGCGGCTCCATCAACTCGCCGCAGCTGTTACTGCTGTCCGGCGTTGGTCCCGCGCAGGAGCTTGGCGCGCTCGGCGTGCCGGTGAAGCTTGACCTTCCCGGCGTCGGCAAGAATTTGCAGGATCACCTCAATGTCAACATCCTGCAGCGCGCGACGCCCGGCATCACGCTCGACAGCAAAAGCCGCGGGCTTGGCCCGATCATGCCGACGCTGGAATTCCTGTTCCGGCGCACCGGGCCGGGCACCAGCAACGTCGCCGAGGCGGGCGCGTTCGTCATCAGCGCGCTCGGCGCCGCGACGGCCGACATTCAATATCACTTCATCCCGGCGCAAGTGGTCGATCACGCTCGCAGGAAGCTCGACGGCGATGGCATTGCGCTCCACGCCTGCTGTCTGCGTCCGCGAAGCCGCGGCGAAATCCGGCTCGCGTCACGCGATCCCCTGCAGCCGGCGGTGATCGATCCAAATTATCTCGCGACCGATTACGATCTAAAAATCCTGATCGACGGCATCCGGCGCGGGCGCGAGATATTGGCGGCGCCGGCGTTCAAGCCGTTCCTACGCGAGGAGCGGTTTCCCGGTGCCGCGCAACAATCCGATGCCGAGCTGACGGAATTCATCCGCGCCACCGCGGAGACCGAATATCATCCGGTCGGCACCTGCAAAATGGGCAGCGATCCGATGGCCGTGGTTGATGAAAAGCTGCGCGTGCGCGGCATCGACCGCTTACGCGTGATCGATGCGTCGATCATGCCGACTGTGGTTTCCGGCAACACTAACGCGCCGGTGATCATGATCGCGGAAAAGGGCGCGGAAATGATGCTGGCGCGCGTGGCCTAGCAAATTGACAACGAGGGGTTTCACCCGGCCTGATTGCCACGTTGAATACGTGATACGAAGAAACAATGGACCTCATTCTTAGAAGCGCGCGCCCGATAGGCGCCGAGCAAGAATTGACCGACATCGGGATCGCCGGCGGGCGGATCGCCGCGATCGGACGTGGACTTGCGGCGGACGGCGAGACCATCGATCTTGGCGGGCGGCTGGTTTCGCCCGGCTTCGTCGAGACGCATATTCATCTCGATAAATCCTGCATCCTCGATCGCGTCAAGTCGGACAAGGGTGACCTCGACGAAGCTATCGCCGAAGCCGCGAAGGCCAAGGCCGCGTTCACGCCCGAAGACGTTCATGCCCGCGCAGTGCGCACGCTGGAGAAGGCGATCTTGCAAGGCACCACCCATATGCGCACCCATGTCGAAGTCGATCCTGGCGTCGGCCTCCGCGGGCTCGAGGGCGTACTGCCGCTGATCAAGGAATATGCCTGGGCCATCGACCTGCAGCTCTGCGTGTTCCCGCAGGAAGGTTTGCTCAATAATCCCGGCACCGACGAACTCCTGGTCGAAGGCCTTGAGCGTGGCTGCGAAGTGATCGGCGGTGCGCCCTATGTCGACTCTGATCCGCCGGGCCAGATCGATCGCATCTTCGAACTGGCCCGCGACTACGACGTCGACATCGACATGCATCTCGATTTCGGCCCGACCGCCGACGGCATGACGCTCGATCACGTCTGCAAGCGGACGCAGGAGTTTCAGTACGGCGGCCGCGTCGCCATCGGCCACGTCACCAAGGCGACCAGTCTGCCGCCGCCGGCATTCGAGGCCATGGCGAAACGGCTGGCCGACGCGGGCGTCGCGCTGACCGTGTTGCCTTCGACCGATCTTTATCTGATGGGGCGCCACCACAAGCACGATTACAACGTCACCCGCGGCGTCGTGCCGGCGCATAAGCTGCTGCATCACGGCGTCAACTGTTCGCTGTCGAGCAACAACATCCTCAATCCGTTTACGCCGTTCGGCGACTGCTCGCAGATGCGGATGGCGAACCTCTATGCCAATATCGCTCAGGTCGGGAAACAGGGCGACATGCGCGAATGTTTCAACATGGTCACGCAGCGGCCGGCGACGATGATGCGGCTTGGGGATTATGGGCTCGCGGTCGGCAAGTCGGCCGATCTCGTTGTGCTCGATTCCACGAGCCCCGAACTGGCGGTCGCCGAACTGACACCGGTGCTCTACGCCTTCAAGCGCGGCCGCAAGACGGTGTCGCGGCAACCGGCCACGCTGCACCGGCCGCAATGATCCCGCACGATCCGTATAATGCGTTCTGCCGCCATGCTCACGTCGAGCTCGATGGGGCACCCGCAGGCCCGCTCCGCGGCCTGAGCTTCGCCGCCAAAGACGTGTTCGACATCGCCGGTTACCGCACCGGCAACGGCAATCCGGTCTGGCTTGAGACCCATGCGCCTCCGACACGGACCGCGTCGTCAGTCGAGCGCCTCCTTGCCGCCGGCGCGCGAATGATTGGCAAGACCTACACTGACGAGCTGGCCTACAGCCTCAACGGCGAAAACGCGCATTACGGCACGCCGATCAATCCGAATGCGCCGGGGCGGATCCCCGGCGGTTCCTCGAGCGGATCGGCCGCTGCGGTCGCGGGCGGGCTCGCTGACTTCGCGCTCGGCACCGATTGCGGCGGCTCGGTGCGCCTGCCGGCGAGCTATTGCGGCATCTTTGGCATCCGCACCACACACGGCCTCGTTCCGGCCGATGGTATCGTTGATCTCGCCGCGAGCTTCGACACTGTCGGATGGTTTGCGCGGGATGCGGAGACCATGCGGCGCGTCGGCGACGTGCTGCTGCCGGTGTCCGATTTCAAGCCGCGGCGTTTGTTGATCGCGCAGGACGCCTTTGCGTTCGCGGGACACGAGGTTACTGGAGCGCTCGCTGCCGGTGCGGCGGAGCTAAAAGCGGCGTTCGCGAACGACCAAAAAGTCCGCGTTTACACTGGCGAGCCGGGAGAATGGCCGGAAATTTTTCGCATCTTGCAAGGCGATGAAATCCGGCGCCGGCACAGTGCCTGGATCGACGCGCACGATCCGTGTTTCGGCCCCGGCATTGCCGAGCGGTTCGCCTGGACGCGCGCCATAGATCCCGCCGCGGTCGAGCGCATGCGTCGACGCCGTGAAGACGTCGCCCGGCATATGGACGCACTCCTTGGCGATGACGCCATATTGTGCCTGCCGACGGCGCCGGGCATCGCGCCGAAGCTCGCGACGCCTGTTGCTGAGCTGGAAGTCTTCCGTGCGCGGGCCTTTGCGCTGTTGTCGATCGCCGGCCTCGCGCGCCTGCCGCAAATATCACTACCGCTTGGCACGATGG
>JBAUGC010000926.1:0-5830 GCA_049679485.1 Xanthobacteraceae bacterium | reverse complement strand
TCCAATCTGGTCGAGCAGGGCGGTGAGCGAGTTGGCGGAATCGGTCAGGTTCTGCGAGGTGAAATAGGCGCTCGGGTTATCGGCGGCGGAGTTGACCGCCTTGCCGGTCGCCAGCGCTTCCTGGGTGACGGTCAGGTCGTTGGAGGTTTGCTGCAGCGACAGCAAATTCTGCCGGATGCCGCTGGTCAAAGTGACGTCAGACATAATACGCTACCTTTCTGGTTTACTAAGCCGTACTGGCTTGCACTTGCGGTACGTTTCGGTACGCGCGAATACATGGTCCGATCGGACCGATCGGCTGTCGAAGGTTTGCCGCATTCCGTTTAAATTCGTGTAAAGACGCGGAACCCGGGGCTGGCGCGGATTCGCCGGCAAAGGCACAGCACAATCGTCCGAGTTTAATGCAGATTAACATTTTGACGTTGGCCGCGGCACCGCCACAAGCACTTCACGACATTCGGCGGTCGCGGCGCGATCGCTTAATCGCGCATTAACGGTTTCTCTTCGTAATTGGTTTATCGTGTTTGCAGAGTAGCTTTGCCAATGGCCCTCTCCGCTATGTCTACCGCCGCTGCGCCCAGCAAGGTCAATCTCGTCCTCGCGACGCCTTGCTTCGGCGGACAGATCTCCGTTCTGTATGCCGCGTCGCTGCTCAAGCTGCAAAAGCTCGTGCGGTCATACGGCAATCTCAATCTCAAAATCCTGTTCAAGGACGGCGATGCGCTGATCACGCGGGCGCGCGCAAGCTTGGTTTCGCAATTCCTCGACGATCCGGCTGCCACCCATTTGCTGTTCGTCGACGCCGACATCGGCTTCGCGCCCGAGCAGGTGGTCCGGCTCATCGAATGCGGCGCCGATGTGTGCGCTGCGGTCTATCCGATCAAACGGATCGACTGGGACAGGGTTAAGACGACGATCGAATCCGCGCGCTCAAATCCGGCTGCGGCCGCGTTGAAATACGTATTTGAGGTGGACGATCCGGAAACCGTGACTGAAAAGGGCGGATTCATCAAAGTCCACTATGCCGGCACCGGTTTTCTCATGATCCGTCGCGAGGCGCTGGAGCGGATGTGCGCGCATTACCCGCAACTCCAATACCAACGCGACCATTCGATTGACGCGGCAACCGCAAGCAACAGCAGATATGCCTTATTCGAGTGCATGATCGCTGAAGACGGCACGTATCTGAGCGAGGACTTCGCCTTCTGCAAGCGCTGGACGGATATGGGCGGAGAGATATGGGCCGATCTCAATAGCCGGCTCAGCCACGTCGGCCCGATGACATTTGACGGCGATTTATCCTCGCAGATCGCTGAAGTCAGCGCCCCACAACACCGAACGTTGAACTTCCCGGTGTTGACGGCTCGGAATGGAACGACAGCGTCGGACCTTCAGGGTTCCCGTCGCGCGGGGCGAAGCAAGGTATCACACCAGCATATTCGTCAGGCTGCCGGCGACGCCGGAGGCGGACAGCAGGGACGCGGCGCTGCCGGCATTCTCCGAAGCGGCCGTGATAAAGCTTTGCTTGGAGGTGCCGCTCGATTGGTTTGCGGAGCTCGAACTGCTCGCGGAGCTTGAGCTGCTTGAGGCGCTCGTCGTTGTGCTCGGGGAGCTTGAAGTGGTTTTGGTCGGTTTGAAGCTGTTGTTCCCGACGCCGAAGCCGATGTTCGCGGCGTAGATGTCCCCGACCGAAATCAGATTGGTGCTGTTCTCGCTGGTGAGAACCAGGTTGCCGTGGCTATTGAGCGTTGCCTTAACTGGGGCATTGCCCACACTGTCTGTGTTGATGGCGCTAATCAAATTGCCGACCGTGTCGGAGCCGGTCGACGCGTAGGTGGTCGTATCGCCGCCCGAGCTGATCGTGATGGCGCCGCCGGCGGGAATGCCGAGCGTCGACAGCGGTGTGCCGACGGCGAGTGACGCGGTGCCGGTCGCAACCGCTGGCGCGGCTGAAGATTTGGAGCCGGCCGAGGATTGGGAACCGGGTGAAGATGAGGAGCCGGTACCGCTCGATGCAGTCGAGTTTCCCGACAGCACTTGTTGTATCTCGGCCGTCAGCTCGGAATTGACGCGCTTTAAGGCCGTCCCGTTGGCGATGGCGGCCAAGCCTTTAGCTTGGTTGGTTTCCGCCGCGCCCATGGCGTTGATTAGGGCGTCGTTCGCCGACGACGCCTGGCTTTGGGCTTGCGCCTGGCTCCAGTAATTCTGGTCCTGCTGCCAGAACGAGGGGGTACTTCCGATACTTCCGATGCCCATGGAATTCTTTGATTGACGCTCGATTCGTTCGCCCTCAATTCATGCGCGTGCAAAGTTAATTTGGCGTGTCGAGTCGGAGTCGGTTGGTAATTTGGCGTCGAAGCGGCTGCGATTTACGTTCGATTAACCATCTTGGCTGACGCTGAGTCATTGAGGCCGTTGGCGCGGCTCCAGGTGGCACGGGCATGGCGAAGCAGGGAACGGCGAAGCAGAAAACAGCAAAGTTCGCGAAGACTACGACCACCATCCAACAGGCTCTGGCGCTCCACCAACAAGGACGGCTTGACGAGGCGGATAAAATCTATGGCGCGGTTCTCGCGGCCGATCCGCACCACTTCGACGCGCTGCATCTGTCCGGCGCAATCAAGCATCAGCAAGGCCGATCGGCGGAGGCTTTGCGTCTGGTCGCAGCAGCGCTCAAGGCGCAACCCCGATCGACGGACGCTCTTGCGAACTACGGCGTGATCCTCGGCGCGCTCAAGCGCCATGAAGAGGCCTTGGCAAGCTTCGACAAGGTGCTGGCGCAACGTTCCGATAATGCCAGCCTGTATTACAATCGCGGCAACGCCTTGAACAGTCTCGGGCGCCACCAGGAAGCGTTGGCGGATTACGAGCACGCGCTCAGGCTCGCGCCGGGCCTTGTCGATGCGCTTTGCAATCACGGCAACGCGCTTGCCGCACTCGGCCGGCACGAGGAGGCGCTCGCCGACTACGACGAGGTGCTGGCGCTGCGGCCGAAGTACCTGCCGGCGCTTAATCGCCGCGGCAATGCGCTTGCGGCGCTCGGACGGCGCGATGAGGCGCTCGCCATCTATGACGCTGGACTGGCGATCGATCCGTCTCACTCCGAATTGCTCAATAACCGCGCCGTAACGCTGTTGGATCTGGGCAACGCCGTCGAAGCATTGGCAAGCTGCGAGCGCGCGCTGGCGGTGCGGCCCGACTACGCCGATGCGCTTTACAATCGCGGCAATGCGCTCATGGTGCTGGGCCGGCTCGATGACGCGCGTGAGGCCTTTGCAGCTGCTCTAGCGCTGGAGCCGCGGCGCCTCGATGCAATGAACAATATCGGCCTGGTGCTGATGGGGCTGCGAAGGCCCGAGGAGGCGGTGACAAGCTTCGACGAGGTGCTCGCGATCGATCCGGATCATCTGCGGGCGCTTCACAATCGCGCCACCGCATTGGCTGATATCGACGGTTCTCTGGAGGAGGCGCTCGCCGCTTGCGACAAGGTCCTGACGCTGGACTCAAAGCATGTCGATACGCTGAATACCCGCGGCGTCATCCTCGGCAAGCTCGGTCGTTATGAAGAGGCGCTGGCAACCTTCGACGCCGCGCTTTCCATCGTCCCGGATCGGCTCGACATCGAGGCCAATCGCGGCGTAGCTCTTCAGGAGCTTGATCGCCTCGAAGAGGCCCTGGCAAGTTTCGATAAAGTTCTCGCCAGCGATCCCAACAATATCGCCGGCTTGGTCCGCAGCGGCAATGTGCTGATCAAGTTCAAACGCTACGGCGATGCGCTCGCAAACTACGATGCGGTGCTCGCGCTGGATCCCGACAACGCGGTGGCGTCCACCGATCGCGGCGTCGTCCTCACCCTTATCGGTCGATTGGAGGAAGCGCTCGCATGCCACGAGCGCGCGCTTCGCTCCGACCCCGATCTGGTCGGCGCGCACATCAATCGTGGCAACACTTTGGGCGCCCTGGCGCGACTGGAGGAGGCGCTCGCCTGCTATGCCGACGCTCTGGCGCTGGCTCCGGAGCACGACGAGGCGCATTTTAATGCGGCGGTTGTCCGGCTATGCAGCGGCGATTTCCATGAAGGTTGGAAACAATACGAATCTCGCTGGACGAAGAAGATCAAGGGAGGATGGCCCGACTTTCCGCAGCGGAGATGGGGCGGGGAAAAAGACCTCTCCCGCAAGACCGTATTTCTTAGCGCCGAGCAAGGCTTGGGCGATACCATCCAGTTCGCGCGCTACGCGCCGCTTGTTGCCGCGCTCGGTGCCAAAGTGATTCTCGGCGTCCAACCGCCGCTAAGAGCGCTGATGGCGACCATGCCCGGCGTCTCGCTGGTGATGAGCGATGGCGATCCGCTGCCCGATTTCGATCTGCATTGTCCGCTGCTCAGCCTGCCGTTGGCGTTCGGAACCGATCTCGCGACTATACCGGCGAACATTCCATATCTGTCGCCGTATGCGGATCGAATTGCAAAGTGGCATGAGAGATTGCCGCAGAGCGGCCGCCTGCGCGTCGGAATTTGCTGGGCCGGCAACAGAGAGCATGTGAACGATTATAATCGTTCGATGCCGCTCGAACGCCTGGCAAAGATATTCTCGGTATCCGGGCTGGATTTCGTCTGCCTGCAAAGGGATCTCAGCGAGGCGCAGGCGGTGATCCTGCGCGAGCATCGCGTCTTGCAGATAGGGGACGAATTTGCCGATTTTGCCGACACCGCCGCCGTTGTTGCAATGCTTGATCTGGTCGTTGCAGTCGACACGTCGGTCGCCCATCTTGCCGGAGCGATGGGGAAGGCGGTTGCGCTGCTGGTGCCGTTTTCGCCGGATTGGCGGTGGTTGCTCGATCGCACCGACAGTCCGTGGTACCCGACCATGCGCCTGTTCCGGCAAACCGCGCCCGGCGATTGGGACGGGGTGATCGAGCGTCTGCGTCGAGAACTCATTGATCTCGGCTGCCGTCCCGCAAGACCGCAATGACAGGAGACCAGGCCGCCGCCAGCGTGCGGCCGCACGCGACCAGCGGAATTGAACACGCCGCGGCGCTGCATCGGGCCGGGCGGTTTGACGAAGCAGCGCAAATCTGCAGCGCGATTCTCGCTGCCGAACCCGATGACTATAATGCGCTGCATCTCCTCGGCTTGCTGCGCTACAAGCAAGGACAAAACGCCGAAGCGCTCCGGTTCGTCGGCGCCGTGCTCAGGCGTACGCCCCGATCTGCCGAAGTGCTCAACAATTATGGGGTCATTCTTGAGGCGCTTGCGCGCCACGAGGAAGCGCTGGTGTGCTTCGACGCGGGGCTTGCGATCGATGCCGATTATCTCCACGCGCTCACTAATCGCGCGGGCGCCCTCAAGCGCCTCAAGCGCCACGAGGAGGCGCTCGCTGCTTACGAGGCGGTGCTGGCGAGAAATGCCGGCGATCTCGGCGCGCTCAACGAATGCGGCAGTGTGCTCATGCGGCTCGGCCGCCCCGAAGCGGCGCTTGTTTGCTACAAGCGCGCGCTTGCCATCGCGCCCGCACTGGCGGAGCTTCACATCAACATGGGCCTGGCGCTGCGGGCGCTGAACCGGTTCGCGGAGGCGCTGGCGAGCTTTGCCGCTGCTGCCGCCGTCGAGCCGGAGCGCGCCGAAGCCCATTATGGCGCGAGCTTGGTCCGGCTGTGTCTTGGAGAATACGAGACCGGCTGGCGTGGCTACGCGTGGCGCTGGTACCAGGCCGGTTGGGCGGGCAGCCGGCGAAACTTTTCCGCGCCGCTGTGGCTCGGCGACGGTCCGATCGAAGGCAAAACGATTCTGCTGCACGCCGAGCAGGGTTTTGGCGATACGCTTCAGTTT
>JBAUGC010000925.1:0-3718 GCA_049679485.1 Xanthobacteraceae bacterium | reverse complement strand
CAGACGTTGTCGTCGAGTGTGTAGGTCTTGCCGTCGAGCGCGAGCAGCGTCTCGCCGGCGTGCGCGCGGCGCACTGTCAGGCTGCCACGCACTTTGGCGGCGTCGAACACGTGCAGCGGCCGGGCGCGGTCGTAGGTCATGAAATTGGTGATGTCGACCAGCGCGTTGATGGGGCGCAGCCCGATCGCAATCAACCGTTTTTGCAGCCAATCGGGCGACGGGCCGTTTTTGACGCCGCGCACGAGGCGCAACGCAAAGGCCGGGCAAAGGTCGGATGAATCGATCTTAACCGGCACGGGGCAGGGGAACTCGCCCTTGATCGGCTTGATCGCCGCATCCTTGAACTTGCCCATGTCGGCTGCGGCGAGGTCGCGCGCGATGCCGTGCACGCCGGTGCAATCGGATCGGTTCGGCGTCAGGTTGATCTCAATCACTGGATCGTCGAGGCCAGCCCAGTGCGCATAGTTCGCGCCGACCGGAGCATCGTCAGGCAGTTCGATGATGCCCTCATGATTGTCGGAGATTTGCAGCTCGAATTCGGAGACCAGCATGCCGCGGCTTTCGACGCCGCGAATGGTGCCAACCTGCAGCGTCATATCCTTGCCCGGGATGAACGCGCCCGGCGGCACGAACACGCCTTTCATGCCGGCGCGCGCATTCGGCGCACCGCACACGACCTGGATCGGATCGCCGCTGCCGGTATCGACCATGCACGCGCGCAGCCGATCGGCGTTGGGATGCTGCTTTGCTTCCACGACGCGAGCGATGACGAACGGCGCGAGCAGCTTGGCCTTGTCCTCGATGCGCTCGACTTCGAGTCCGATCATGGTGAGCTTGTCGGCGATCTCGCCGAGCGGGTAATCGGTGTCGAGATGCTCCTTGAGCCACGCGAAAGTGAATTTCATCATCGGCGCGTATCTCCGCGCGAGCGCAGCAGAGTCACGAGCTTAATCCTCCTGCCAGGGTCGGCAGGTCGAGCGGGCGGAAGCCGTAGTGCGAGAGCCAGCGAACGTCAGCCTCGAAGAAGGCGCGCAGGTCCGGCATGCCGTATTTGAGCATGGCGATGCGGTCGATCCCCATGCCCCAGGCGAAGCCCTGGAATTCGTCGGGATCGAGCCCGCAATTGGTCATCACGTTCGGATGCACCATGCCGCAGCCGAGGATCTCCATCCAGTCATCGCCTTCGCCGAAGCGGATCTCGCCCTTGTCGCGGCGGCACTGGATGTCGACTTCGAGCGACGGCTCGGTGAACGGAAAGAACGAAGGCCGAAACCGCATCTTGACCTTGTCGACCTCGAAGAACGCTTTGCAAAATTCTTCCAGTATCCACTTCAGGTGGCCAAGGTGTGAACCTTTGTCGATGACCAGGCCCTCGACCTGATGGAACATTGGCGTGTGGGTCTGATCGGAATCGCTGCGATAGGTGCGGCCGGGAATGATGACGCGGATCGGCGGCTTCTGCGTGAGGATGGTGCGCACCTGCACCGGCGAGGTATGCGTGCGCAACAACAGCCGCGAGCCGTCCGGCTTCGGGTTGAAGAAGAACGTGTCATGCATGTCGCGCGCCGGATGGTCTTCCGGGAAATTGAGCCGGGTGAAATTGTAGTCTTCCGTCTCGATGTCCGGCCCCTCGGCGACGGCAAAGCCCATGTCGGCGAAGATCGCGGTGAGTTCGTCGATCACCTGGGTGATGGGATGCACGCGGCCGATCTCGGCGGGGGCTTCGCGTACCGGAAGCGTTACGTCCACGCTCTCAGTATTGAGCCGCACTTCGAGCGCCAGACTTTTGAGTGCCTCGCGCCGCGCTGCGAGCGCCGCATTGACGCGGTCCTTGAGACCGTTAATCAGCGGTCCCTTGGTCTTTCGCTCCTCGGGCGGCAACGTGCCAAGCGTTTTCAACAGCGCGGTAATCGAACCGTTCTTGCCAAGCGCCGCAACGCGCACCGTTTCGAGCCCGGCTTCATCGCCGGCGGCGGCGACTTCCGCCACGAGTTGTTGCTCAAGCTGGGCGATATCAGACATATCAGTCGGCCCTGGCGGCGGTCATTCCGGCATGACCGTCAGATCGGTGTCGGACGGCCTGCCACCGGCTTGCGTCAGCATGCAGTGGACCTGACCGCGATGATGGGTCTGGTGATTGAACATATGAGTGACCAGCATCCATCGCGGCCTTGTCCACTCGCGCTTGGTCGCGGCGGAATAGTAGGTTTGGTCCGCGGCAAGCCATGAAGGTTCGATCGCGTCGGCCCAGTCGATCATGGTCTGGTCGAACTTCGCGCGTTCGGACTTCAAGTTATCCCAATCGGGATAGAGCGAAACCGATTCGGGGATGCCCGCCTGCGACCGCGGTGCGTCGGTAAAGCGGCTCATCCAGATTCGGTCGCCCCATAATATGTGGTTCAAGGTCTTGTGGATCGAACCGAAGAAAGCGCCGCGCTCCCGGCCGCGCTCCTCTTCAGACAGCCGGTCGGCTACGCCGTACAGATTTTCATTCTGCCAGCGATTATAGCGCGCCATGCGCTGCACATATGCGCGGTCAATCATGGTTGCACTTCCTATAGATGTCGTGGCCGGACTTGTCCCGGCCATCCACGTCTTATGTGCCACGAAGGAAGACGTGGATGCCCGACACGAGGCCGGGCATGACGGAGGAACATCTACGCGAGCGCGGACTTGGCCTGCCCGACAATGGCCTCGAACGCCGCCGGCTCGGTGATGGCGAGATCCGACAGCACCTTGCGATCGACCACGATCCCGGCCTTGCTCAAGCCGGCGATGAAGCGGCTGTAGTTGAGGTCGAACGGCCGCACTGCGGCGTTGAGGCGCTGAATCCACAAGGCGCGAAAGGTGCGCTTGCGCCGCTTGCGGTCGCGGAAGGCGTACTGATTGGCCTTCTCCACCGCCTGCTTGGCGACGCGGATGGTGTTCTTGCGCCGTCCGTAATAACCCTTGGCTGCCTTGAGCACTTTCTTGTGCTTGGCATGACCGGTGACGCCGCGCTTGACGCGTGCCATGATTGATCTCCTCTAAATCGCAAACCGCTGGAATAGACGATGGCGGCGAGCCGCCGCTCGTCAGCCGTTCGGCAAAAAGTATTTCTTGATGTTGTCGCCGTCGGTCTTGAACAGCACGTTGGTGCCGCGCAGCTGGCGGATCTGCTTTTTCGTGCGCTTGATCATGCCGTGGCGCTTGCGCGACTGCGCATAGAGGACCTTGCCACCGGCGGTCACCTTGAAACGCTTCTTGGCGCCCGATTTGGTCTTGATCTTGGGCATTTGGCTCTCCTGATATGACGCGCCCGAACCCCGGCCCGAGCGCCGACGATCTGACGATCGTGTGCTGATGAGCACTTCACCGCCGCCACGGCAGCCCTGATAGCCGGGCGGCGGAAGGGCGCGGTTATGGCAGAGGCGGCCGAAATTGGCAATGCCGCTCGCCCGCGCGACCTGGCGCTTTCTCCCATCACACCGGCGTATTCGGGCGCTTATGGAAGCTCGGAAATCAGCTTGACCATTTCGTTGCGAAAGCGATCGCCGCTTCAACGCGGCGCCAGCACCATCACCACCTGGCGGCCTTCGAAGCGCGGCTCTTGCTCGATCTTGGCGATCTTCAGCGTGTCGCCTTTGACGCGGTCAAGGAGCTTGTAGCCGAGCTCCTGATGCGCCATTTCGCTGCCGCGGAACCGCAACGTCACCTTGACCTTATCGCCTTCCTCGAA
>JBAUGC010000924.1:0-2278 GCA_049679485.1 Xanthobacteraceae bacterium | reverse complement strand
ACCTAGCGGCTGGACCGCAAACACCGCCAGCAAAATAGCAACGGCCGCGGGAACGATATACGGCTGGACGGCCGGAGTTGCGATGGTCAGTCCCTCCAGCGCCGAGAGAACCGAAATCGCTGGCGTGATCGCTCCATCGCCGTAAATCAAGGCAGCGCCAAATAGACCGAGGGCCACAATAATAGGTCGTTGTTGGTGCTTGACGCCGAGGAGCGCCATGAGCGCGAGAATTCCACCCTCTCCATCGTTGTCCACACGCATTGCAACCGAAACGTATTTAATCGTCGTGACGACGATCAAAGTCCAGGTTACGAGCGACAGTGCTCCCAAGGTAGTCGCGGGATCTGGATTTTCGCCGGTGAGTGCCAGGACGGTCTTGAGGGTATAAAGAGGGCTCGTCCCGATGTCGCCGAAGACAATGCCCAGCGCGGAGAGAGCAGCTATCGGAAGGATGGATTGGACCGATGGGCGGCTGCTTTCTCCAGGAATAGATGTCACGCCAAGCACCCCCAACCGCACGGCAACCCGACGCTGTTTGCATCACGACGCGTGTAAAAACGCAGCAGATTTGAAACTCGTTCCACCTCAAACTCAACCGCCGCGAATTCTAGCAGGCCGGGACAACCGTTTGATGTCTTTCATTTATTCTGCTGGTTTCGCCACCATTGTTCCGCCACGCAGAGTAAACCGCGAAAGCGTGAAGGCCGCGAGAGCGCATAGCGCGATGGTTGCCACCATCGGCAGTGCTGTGCCGTCGAAGAATAAGCTGACCGCGACGATCACGGCCGCGCCCGTCAGCATTTGAAGAGTCCCGCCAAGCGCCGACGCCATGCCCGCAATCCGTCCGTGCTCCTCAAGGGCCAGTACCATGGTCAAAGGAATAACCAGACCGAGCCAGGCGAACGCAAGAAATATCAACGTCATCAAGACGGCCAGATCGGCCACGCCTGCCGCGGTTATTACAAACAAAAGTATGGCCATCGCAGTGTAGGACCCGACCGCGATCGATACCACGCGCGACACGCCGAAACGCTGGGAAAGGGTGGCACTGAACTGCGATGCACCAATGAATCCAATCGCGTTGATGGCGAATGCCAGACTGTACTGTGTCGGCGTCATGCCAAAATGATTGATGTAGATGAATGACGAACTTGCCAGAAATGCGAAGAAGCTCGCCATGCCAAACGCGCCAATAAAAGTCAGCGCCAAGAAGTGTCGATCCAGTATCAGGATGCTGTAGCCTGCCAGGACACTTTTGAGGCTGCTCTTGATTCTCTGCTGAGGAGGCCGCGTCTCCGGAAGGACGAATGCTACCAGCAGGAGACCAAGTGCCGCAGCCATTGAGATCGCAACGAATACCGCCCGCCAGCCAAACGGCACGATGAGTGCGCTTCCAATCAGCGGGGCTAGAATTGGAGACACGCTGAATACGAGCATGACCAGCGACATCAGGCGCGTCGCGTCAAGCCCTGTGTGAAGGTCCCGGATTATGGCGCGGGGAACCACCATTATGGCGGATGCGCCGACGCCCTGGAGGAATCGGAAGGCGATCAACCATCCTATTGTCGGGGAAAATACGCAACCGATCGAGGCGACGAAGAACAGGGAAAGCCCGACGTAAAGAGGTGGCTTGCGGCCAACCATGTCCGAAATCGGACCATATGCGATCTGGCAAATTCCAAACGCCACGAAAAAGGCCATCAACGTAGCCTGGGTGGCGGCGGTGGAAGCCTCGAGGTGGGCGGAAATCGCCGGAAGTGCGGGCAAATACATATCGATCGCAAAAGGGCCAATGGCGGTGAGAAGACCCAGTACGATCGCGTTCCGTGTGAAACTGGACGGCATCGGCAGAAATCATCCTGTTGCTAAAATACCCTGGCGCAGTCCCGAGCGTTCGCGCCCGGGCCATGGGCGACTGATGCTGCGAACGGCGCACGAAATTGTCAGATCAGGGGCCGACCGGTCGCAGGACGGCCGAACCAAGCATCCCCGCACATGTGGCCGCCATCGTAAAAACACAACACCGAAAGTGGAAATTGCGGCGCACTGCGAAGCGTCCCCCCAAACGACCCAAATAACATACGCTACCTTCTTTTGCCTTTTTAATTGCAGCCGCGATGTCGCCTTGTGGGGCCCTGAACGCCGTTTGCTGCGAGACAGCAATTGCCCTGTGGTCTTATTCAAGGATGGCCGGCTACCCTCCGCTTTGCCAATCGGCATTTGGTGTCAAGTGGTAGCGCAGGATCAATCAAATGAAGGTAAGTGGTCATTGCGTGCC
>JBAUGC010000923.1:0-8252 GCA_049679485.1 Xanthobacteraceae bacterium | reverse complement strand
CTCTTAGGAAGAAGTCCCTGAGGTCGGGTTCGAGCTTCGCGATCTGCTCGGGATATCTCTTGGGGCCGTTCGGGGCAAGAACGTCGCGGAAGGTTTCGAGGGTCGGCTTATCGAATGCGGTAATGAGCGCGCGGAGTACCGCTTTGAGGAGCATTGATTGGGTGGGAGTGAGCTTGAACTCCAGGAGAGATGAGAAAAGATATTCGAGATTATCGACCGCCTTGTTTATATCCGTACGAGGGATGTCGAGTGGATTGAGCCCGATCGGGTTGTCCGCGCCGACAATGATAAGGCGGTCTCTAATGGATGCGAGCCGCAAGAACGGCTCGATAAGGTCGCCTTTGCTGTCCATGAGGATAATGGCAGCGTCTTTGCCTATGTCGTCGGCGATCATCGTGTGCAGCAAGGTGGTCTTCCCGCGCCCTTGCGGAGCTATCGCCCACATCCCGGCGAACCTGGTTTCGTCGGGTAGGACGACTGGAAGCTGGACGCGGCGAAATGCAGTAAATGGCGTGCGGGCGAGAGCCTTGTAAAAAGTAAGCGGAGGATCGGCCTCCATGTTGCGTTCAAGCTGTTGCCGCACGTCTACGAAAAGCTTCCGTTTCTTAAGCTCGATGTCAAAGAAGCCGGCGACCAGCTCCCGCGCGGCTTCTTCCTCATCGGAAATCTGCAAGGGAGTGGTGATCTTCGAATGGATAGGGTCAGGGGTCGCTTGCAATGCGAACTTCGGAAAATGCGCGCGAAGGTATAAGTAACTGTTGCCCAGGGCGTTAACGAACGCGTCGAAGTTGGCATTGTCTGATACTTTCCTCTGCCATGCTTCGAGCTGGTCGTAATAGCGGCCGAGCGTGATGCGGTCAGTGGTATCAGGCCGCGGCGGGGGCTCGTGAAAGGATTCCTGCGTATAAAGCGCTGTGGCGACCTGCCCGAACGCCTCTGCCAGAGCATCGCACGAATATTCGCCCTCATCCTCTTCTACGAGGTTTAGGACCCCTCTCTTGCGGAGGGCTCTCTCAAAAGCCTCAGGTGTTCCCCATGTCGGTCGCTCGGCAACGGTAACGGGCAGGGACTGGGGGCTGCGGATCTTTTGAAGGCGATAATACCGATAGGCGAGGATGCCGGCGATGGTAATGAGGACGAAGGGCAGCAAGATGATGCCCACAACGAAGATCAGCCCTATCCCGAACAAACCAAAACAAATAAGCGCGATGAGGGAGGCGACCGGGTCGTGTCCTGACCGGTTGCTCATATCTCGTACGTGTTCTGCTCTGGCACGGCTGTATTCGCGCGAACCTGTTGCATGAGTTCGGCTAGTTTCTCTCGGACACGGGCTTCGGTTTCGCGTAATTCGCCGATAGTCGGGGCGTAGACGATAAAGTCAGGATTGCTCATAAGCGTTCGGAGTGTGAGCGTGCGGCCAGCATACAGTTCGCGGTTTTCGGCCTGGCGACCTCTCCATAAGCCGGCAACTAAAAGGGCAGCACCCCCGAACAACATAAGAAATGGGGTCGGCCCAGCACCCCCCATTTTGGAGGGACTAAGGGCTTAAGCGCAGGAGAACAAAGCTCCGAGCGCTGTCAGGACGAGGCCTGTGAGTGCCATCGCCTTTGAAAGAAAGTTACCCGCACGAGTTGGAGGAGGCGTGTCAGCGGGAACGAGAATGGAAAGGCGGTCGTACAATCCGCGCTCGTCAATGACGGCGCGCTCTTCATTCGTGAACGTGATGTGGCATGAAAGGTAATGGTGTTTGTTGCCGCTGAACGCAGCGGATATTTCTTCCCGATGCCCTGTCGTCAATTGCATGTCCACCCCCCTATGGATGAGGGGTGTGGTTTCGAACCCACTCCCCTCACTTCCTATTTCAGGAAGACTTGCCGTCGTCGTCGCTGTGTCCTAGCCCGTGGCGTCGGAGCCAAGGCAGTACTTCATTGAGCCACCAGATGTTACGCGCCTTTTTGCAACCGTTGAGTTTGTGCGCCCGTGGAAACGGATCATCACAATACGTAGGGTCCATGAGACGCGTAGTCTGAGTTCGGCCATAAGGCCACCCCAACTCCTTCAGTCCTCGCCAGTCCACAATCAGCCTGTCAGCCATTGCAAAGTCCTTCCGAGATTTAGGAAGGGTGCCTTGCAAGGGCCTTCCGGGTTTGACTCCGGTAGCCGCCCGCCACTGGGCGAGCGAAGAGGAGTGTACGGGGGTACACGCAAAGAGCGCAAGA
Organism: Xanthobacteraceae bacterium; assembly: GCA_049679485.1. Taxonomy (GTDB): domain Bacteria; phylum Pseudomonadota; class Alphaproteobacteria; order Rhizobiales; family Xanthobacteraceae; genus BOG-931. The sequence goes on along the minus strand of JBAUGC010000923.1, from coordinate 6,033 downwards.
TGACCATGGTGCGCCATGGTGCATCAAAAAGAAGGCTCGCCGGGTTTGGCGAGCCAGGGTGTCACGCGACATTGCGCGAGGCGGAGAGCGTTTTGAACTGGTCCAATAGATCGGCCCAGTCCTGCAAGAGCTTTGTTCGCTGTGGCCAGTATTTCGCTCGGTTATAAGCCGCTCGTACTTTGTCTCCACCTTGGTGAGCCAAGGCGGTTTCGATTACGTCACCGTCATAGCCCCGCTCATTGAGGATTGTGCTGGCAGATGAGCGGAAGCCGTGAGCGCAAACCTCGTCTTTGGTATAGCCGATCCTCCGCAAGGCGGAGTTCATCGCGTTCTCCGACAGAGCTTTGAGCGGAGACCGGATGGACGGGAGGACCAGCTCGTGACCTTCCGATAGTGGCCAGATATCGCGGAGGATAGCGAGAGCTTGCTTCGATAGCGGTACGTCGTGAGGCCGCCGCATTTTGGTACGCTCGGCCGGAATTTGCCATGCGGCTTTCGGCCAGACGATTTCCGAACGGCGCATGAACCGCATTTCACCCGGCCTCGTCATGGTCAGCGCAGTGAGCTGAAGGGCTGCTCGTAATGTCGGCCAGCCATCGTATTGGTCTATAGCGACCATCAACGCGCCCAGCTTCACTTCGTCGGTGATGGCGGGGCGATGCTGAACATTCGGCCTGAGAAGCGCACGACGGAGCGGGAATGTGGGATCGTTCGTGGCTCGTAAGGTCGTGATAGCGAGCCGGAACACACTGCCAATGGAGCCGCGTACTTTTCGCGCGGTTTCCCTGCGTCCGCTCTTCTCAATCTTTTTGAGTAGGCTGAGAATTTCAGCGGCTGTTATCTCCGTGATCGGTAGGTTCGCCAGCGGCGACGCGAGGCTTAGCAGATACCAGCGATTTTTCGTCATCGTGGATGCTGCCGTTCCGCTTTCCTCCAAGTTCTTCAAGTGCTCCTCGGCGAGAGCGCCGAAGGTGTTTTTTGCCGCTGACTGTGTGGCAATCTTGTCGATCTTTTTTTGTCGGGAAGGGTCGATGCCATTGGCAAGCAGTTTCCGCGCATCGTCTCTCTTCCCGCGAGCGTCGGCCAGAGAGATTTCTGGGAATGAGCCGAGACTGAGCATGTTCTGCTTGCCGCTGAAGCGGTAGCGCAGCCGCCACAACTTGCTGCCGTTTGGATTGACCAAAAGGTGCAAGCTGTTGCCGTCTGTGAGGACATAAAAGTTCTCACGAGGCTTGGCATTTTGGACTGCCAAGGAGCTGAGGGGGCATGAGTATACGACCTTCCAAGGGGAAAAGAGCGGTATACTCATTCGTACTCTCATTTTAGGGGTTTGTCACCGGTTGCCATGGGGAACGGCGAGCCAATAAAACGGAATAACTCTATTGAAATCAGTTCACTATGGGGAATGGCAAACAACTATGGAGTATGGTCTTGGTGCCCAGGAGAGGACTCGAACCTCCACGCCTCGCGGCGCTAGTACCTGAAACTAGTGCGTCTACCAATTCCGCCACCTGGGCTTAAGCGGCGATAGGTACGAAAGCGGTCATCACCTTGTCAATCGAACACAGCTTCATGAAGCTTCATGCCGAAGACCCGTGCTCCGTCACCCTGAGGTGTGAGCGAAGCGGCCCTCGAAGGGCGACGGCCCGGGCCGTGCATCCTTCGAGGCTCGCCATAGCGCGTCCAAGACGCGAGTAACGGCGCTTATGGCTCGCACCTCAGGATGACGGGCCAAACATCTAACGCGTTGCCATGCTCTCGATCGACTTCGCGGTTTGACCGAAGAGGATGGCGCGTTCCTCGGCGGTGCGAACGCCGCCGGCACCCGGATTGACGTCCTTCACGATGGCGTAAGCGCGCTTGACCGCGTCGCGCGCGGCAATGGCCTCAAGCCAGCGCTTGAGATGCGGGAAGTCGGCGATGTTCTGGCCTTGCCACTCCCAGGGTGCGACCCAGGGATAGCTCGCCATATCGGCAATCGAATAATCACCGGCGAGATAGTCGCGGTCGGCCAGTCTTTTGTTCATCACGCCAAAGAGCCGGTTGACCTCGTTGCGATAACGGTCGATGGCGTACGGGATTTTCTCCGGCGCGTAGGCGCTGAAGTGATTGTTCTGTCCGGCCATGGGCCCGAGACCGCCCATCTGCCAGAACAGCCATTGGTTGGTTTCGGTGCGGGCGCGCAAATCCTTGCCGCCGAACTTGCCGGTCTTCTCGGCGAGATAGACCAGGATCGCGCCGGACTCGAATACCGAAATCGGCTTGCCGCCGTCCGGCGGATTGTGGTCGACAATGGCGGGAATGCGGTTGTTCGGTGCGACCGCCAAAAATTCCGCCTTGAACTGCTCGCCCTTGCCGATATTGACCGGAATGATTTTGTACTGCAGGCCGGTCTCCTCAAGGAAAATTGTAACCTTGTGGCCGTTCGGCGTAGTCCAGTAATGCACATCAATCATGACAAGCTCGCGCGTTGTGGTGAATTGTTTGGCACTGCAGCGCCTCCGGAAGCCTCCAAGAAAGCTGCCGTGGGCGCAGCCCTGCCAACCAACAGCTGGGACCCTCGGCGCGTGGTTTCAAGGCTAAGGAATTAGCAACGAGCCGCCGCCATAGTCGCGAAGTTCAAGAACCTACTTCGATTATGGACCGAGACATGGCCGACATTGACATCGCCAGCCCTCTACGCATTGATATGGCTGAACGATCGTCCACAGCCGGCTCGCGCGGCGGCGCAGACTGTTTCCCCTGCCGGTGCGCCGACACCGGTCGCGCAGGCTTGACGGATCAGAATTCGGCAACACCGGATTTCAGATCATCGCCGTGTTAGCGATGATGATCCGAGCGATTGCGCGAGGGTCCGAGGAAATACCTTAAGCCAATATTAAAATAAGCCACCCACGATGCGCGTTGACCAACCTCGCCCGGCGCGCATGTCGACGATCCATCCCCCCCTGCATGTCCACGCCCTGTCACCGTTCCAGGCGACGGGGCCCGCGAAGCAATCGCGCCTTGAATTTTATTTACTTCGCGCCGCTCAAGGATTGGCGCTGGCGGTGTTCCTGAGCTTTTGCATTTTGTGGGTGCAGTGGCAGGCATCCGCCATCGGCGTGAGCAAATTATCCGGCGACTTTGTCAGCTTCTGGACCGCCGGACAACTGGCGCTGCAGGGACACGCGGCGGAAGCCTATACCAGGCTGCCGCACTTTGCGTTGCAGCTCGAACTGCACCACGATCCCGGCTGGGGCTATCTGGCGTTCTTCTATCCGCCGTTCTTTCTGCTCGTTTGCGCGGGCTTGGCGGTGCTGGGCTTTTTTCCCGCGCTGTGCGTTTGGCTGCTGTCGACCTTTGCCTGCTATGTCGCAGCGCTGCGCGCGCTGCTGCCGAAGGGCTTGCGGGAAGGCATGCCCGTCTGGGTGCTGTTCCTCGGCTATCCCGCGGTGATGATCAATGCGGGCTTTGGGCAGAACGGATTTCTGAGTACGGCGCTGTTCGGCGGCGCTGCAGTCTGGCTGGACCGGCGGCCGGCTTTAGCGGGCATCTGCCTGGGCAGCCTCGCCTACAAACCGCAGCTTGGCATCATCGTGCCGCTGGCATTGATTGTTGCCAGGCGGTGGCGTTGCTTCGCCTTTGCCGCGGCGACCGTCCTGGTTTTGGCGGCCGCGGCGACGCTGGCGTTCGGCACCGACGTCTGGCCCGCATTCATGGCCGGCATGGGTGATGCGCGGCGCGATTGGATGGAGCCGCCGAACCCGCTCTACCTCGTGTTTTGGATCACGGTGTTCGGCGCAGTGCGCCTGCACGGCGGCTCGCTGGCTTTGGCCTACGGCGCGCAAGCGGTTGTCACCGCAGCTGCCGCGCTGATGTTGGTGCGCGCGCTGTTGCAGCGGCCGCCGGGCATCCAGTCGGGCAAAGCGGAAGTCGCGGCGATCGCGGCCTGCGTGCCGTTCTGCTCGCCATTCATGCTCGAATACGATCTCATCATCCTCGCCGTGCCGATGGCCTGGCTGCTCGGCGAGGCATTACGCGATGGCTTCCGGCGCGGTGAACTCGCGGCATTGGTCGCGGCCTATCTCGCGCCGGCTTTGTTCAAAGTCACGGCGTTCGACAACGCGTTGAAGCTCGGTGTCATCGCCGCCGCGGCGCTGCTGTTCGTCATGGTGCTGCGCCGGATGACGGTGCCATCCGTACAGCCTTCAGGACTGGACCGCGCGGTGCTGGCTGCGTAAACCCTTGTTCGCAGGGAGCACAGCCCAAGGACTGACATGATCACCGAAATTGCTCAAATCGAAGTCAAGCCCGGCATGGAAACCGAATTCGAAGCCGGCGTTAGGAATGCCGCACCGGTTTTCAAACGCGCCAAAGGCTGCCGCGGCATGGAACTGCGCCGCTCTATCGAACATCCGAGCCGCTATCGCCTATTCGTCGCCTGGGAAACGGTGGAGAACCACACCGTCGATTTCCGCGGTTCACCCGACTTCCAGGAATGGCGCAAGCTGGTCGGCCATTGTTTCGCCTCGCCGCCCGACGTCGAACACGTGCGGCAGGTTGTGCAGGGGTTCTAACCCACGTCATTCCCGCGAAAGCGGGAATCCATAGCCACGGCCAAAGCGGTTGTTGCTTAAACAGGAGGTTATGGGTCCCCGCTTTCGCGGGGACGACCAAGAGAGCGTAATCCCGAGTAACGGCGGCACTTTTCCCACCCGCAGACTCGGCCCATATTGGGGTCATGGCGAAAGGCCGCGACCCAGCCAAGCACTCGAAAAAAGACCCGGCCAAACCGACACGCGCCAAGGCGGCGCGGCCGGATGCGGCGACGCTCGATCCGACGCTGGCGGATTTGCTCAATCCCGCCATCGGCCAGGGCCGCGCCGGCGTGGGCTCGCAGACCGGCATAGAAAGAATTCCCTCCCCCCTTGTGGGGGAGGGTGGGGTGGGGGGTCGAGAAGTAGTGCGCCATCCGTCGATGGGAGCGAAGAGTCCGTCAACGCACGCGCAAAACCTCCCGCCCCCCACCCCCACCCCCAACCCCTCCCCGACAAGCTTGCACCCGGGCGCGCGCACGCGCGACCCGGATGGGGGAGGGGAGCAGCGACCTTCAGGGCTACAGCCGCCGTCGGACAATTCGTTCGATCGGCGGGCCGACTTCGCCAACGCGCACCGGGCGCGGGCTTCGGTAGCACGCGGTTTCGGCGAACCGCCGCAGCAGGGTTACGTCGGCAAAACGCCGGTGCCGCCGGGCGAACTCGATCCCGATCTGGCGCGCGCGCTTGGCATCGACGAGCAGGACGGAGAGCCGGAAGAAAACCCGCGCAACGTCATCACTCCCGACATGGATCCGGCGCATCTGCGGTTGGCGCGCTCAGGTCGCGGCGAGATCGGAACGGTCGCCGGGCTTGCCAGCCAGCAATCGCTCGACCGATTGCTGCGCGAAGGCCGGGCGGAATTTCGCGAATACGACGGCGCCAACAAAATCTGGACGCCGCACCGGCCGCCGCGGCCGGAAAAATCCGAAGGCGGCCGCCGCCTGGTGATCAAGTCGGAATTCGACCCGAAGGGCGATCAGCCGCAGGCCATTGCCGATCTGGTCGAAGGGGTCAAACGCAACGACCGCACCCAGGTTCTGCTCGGCGTCACCGGCTCGGGCAAGACCTTCACCATGGCCAACGTGCTCGAAGAGACGCAGCGTCCGGCGCTCATTCTCGCGCCGAACAAGACGTTGGCGGCGCAGCTCTACGGCGAGTTCAGGAATTTCTTTCCCGACAACGCCGTCGAATATTTCGTCTCCTATTACGACTATTACCAGCCGGAAGCCTATATCCCGCGCACCGACACCTATATCGAGAAGGATTCCTCGATCAACGAGCAGATCGACCGCATGCGCCACTCGGCGACGCGGGCGCTGCTCGAGCGCGACGACGTTATCATTGTCGCTTCGGTGTCCTGCATTTACGGTATCGGTTCGGTCGAGACCTATTCGGCGATGACGTTCTCGCTGAAAAAAGGCGAGCGCGTCGACCAGCGCGCGCTGCTCGCCGA
>JBAUGC010000922.1:0-4727 GCA_049679485.1 Xanthobacteraceae bacterium | reverse complement strand
GCTCCCAAGCGCGCCGGCCAACGCATGGGGAACGCAGCCCGTTTGTTTTGATCTGGCTGCTGCTTAGGCGTAGTGCGAGTCGAGCGCCGGTGCCGTCGGGACGGCTGCGGTTTTCACGGCCCGTCGGGGGCGCTTCCAATCGATCCGCAACAGCTGATTGACCCCGACCGCTAGAACCGTCGACAGCGTCAGCGACGATTCGACGAGCGGCCGCATCCACCAATAGATGTGCGAATACAATTCCGGCAAAACGTCGAGGCTCATGCCGAATATCAGCGCGATACCGATAACGAAAGTCCGCGGCGTATCCATCTGCGAGCTCAGGATGATCTGAATACCTGAGACCATCATGAAGCAGACGACGAGCACGAGAATGGCGCCGCCGACGGCACTCGGCATGATCGCCAACAGCGACGTCAGCTTCGGCGACAGGCCGAGGAGACAAAACAGCCCGCCGGCAGCGATGGCAATTGACCGGCTCGTGGCGCCGGATGCGATGCTCAGCGCGACGTTGCTGGCTGACGTGTCGGAAGCAACGCCGCCGAGCGCGCCGGAGGCGACGACAGCGATGCCGTCGGCAACGAGACCGTTGCCGATACGCTGCACGTCAGGCTGCTTCCAGTCGGAATCGTTGGCCTTCTCGCACAGCACCAGATTGCCGAAAGATTTCAGCGCGCCGCAGATCGAAACGATCACGAACAGCGGGACCAGCGACCAACGGAACGAATAATTCCACATGCCGTCGTAGCTCGGCAGGCCGATCCATCGCGCTTCGGCCACGCTGCGCAGATCTGTACTGGTTAGGACGCCGAGGCCAATTGAGAGTCCAAAGCCGACGACCAGGCCGATCAAGATCGCGTAGAGCTTAAGCTGCTTCGATCCCCATACATTGATGCCGACCATCACCAGCAGCGTGACCGCGGCGATCGCAAAGGTCTTGGGCTGAATCGGATCGCCGGCATAATTCACGCCGAGAAATTTGGAAGCGCCGAGCGGCACCAGGTTGAATGCCACCATGAACACGACCAGGCCGGTAATCTCGGCCGGAAACAGAAAAGCGAGCCGATGGGCGATGCGGCCGAACACGACTTCGACGAGCCCGGCAACAATGGTCATGCCCTTCATCAGTGGAAGCCCGCCCAGCCAGGCGGCGCCGATCGAAGCGGCGAAGAAATTCGGTCCGCATAGATTAGGGCACAGATAACCGGACCCGATGCCGCGCCAGCGTGCCGCCTGCAGGATTGTTCCAATACCGCAGGCCAGCATCGTCATGGCCACGGTGGCCTGGACTTCGGCGAGGCTGCCGCCGATCTCGGTAACCAGTGCTACCGGAAGCACCAGTGTGCTCGACATCAGAAAGATGTGCTGGATCGACAACGCCGCCAGGACCGACAGCGGCGGCCTGTCCTCCAGTCCGTAGATCAGGTTGGCTGGCTTTGTCATGCTGCGAGGATTCCTAGACGTGCATCCAGATTGGCGTAGCCAGGTAGAAATCCGAACCGACGATGAAGGTCTCGCCGCCGACGATCACTTTGCGGGCGTACAGGAGCTTGCGCGTCGGCACCGGACTGCCGGGTTTCGGCCATAGATACTGAACCCACGCTTCGTCGTCGTGGTTGAGCTTCTCGAGGAGGTCGCTGACAGCGGGCATGCCGACGGCATCGCGGAACGCCGAGAGATCGCGTCCGGCGCCATTCGGGAACGACGGGTCGACAACGGTGTGGCCGCTGGCGTCGAGTACGAAAATGTAGGCCCCGAGAAAGACGAAGGGCGAAGCGGGATCGCGGAATTCCTTGAATGCCGCATCTTTGCCTTCGCCGCGGAGTTTGTTGCAGGCCAATTCGACACGGTCGCGGACGAACGCGCGCTCGGTCTTCAGATTATAGAGCCCGCTGCCGACCAGATAGATCTTACCGCTCGGGGCCACCGCTTTGCGGATGTATGAGCTCTTCCACAGCGGGATAAGTTGCGTCTTGTACTCCCAAAGATAAAACACCCAGTCGCTCGCATCGCGTGCCGGCTTCTTGGCGACGTCGGTGATCATCTGAACCACCGGTTTGCCGTTCATGTCACGCAGATTGAGGAGATTGCGTCCGATGAGTTGGGTCTCAACCGGATGGAATACGTTGGTGCCGTCCGGTGTGTAGACGAAGATGTAGTAGTCGTCCGTGAGCCATTTCGAGCCCGGCACATTGAAGTCCTGGAAGGCGAATTCGCCTTTTTGCTCGATCAGCGCCGCCGCATCCTCGACAAAGGACACCAGGCGCTTGGTCTCTTCGTAGCTATAGCGCCCCAGACGCTCGCTCTCATCGGCAGCAGCAACGCCAGGAAGCAACACAAGGACTGCGAGAACAAGCCAGCGTAAATTGTGCACGACGGACAATCCGGCAAAACGCGACAAGAAACGGCGCCGGTGTAACGGCGCAGGGTCGCATGCCCGTTTTTCGGCGCGCGTTCAAGAAAGCCTTGAAACCAGGGCTAACCGCTGGCGATGATTTTAGTTAAATTTGATAGCGTTCGCCCTGCTTGATCGCTATTTTGCGGTATCAGGTTCCTCACCCTTCGCTCCATCCTTCTCCGTTCGATCCTCATGGCCACGAAAATTCTCGTTCTCGACGGCCACGCCGAGATTTATCGCGACCGATTGCAGCCGCAGTTTCCGGCGACGGACTGGGTGCTCGCGCAAGAATTGTCCGAGTTGTCCAAAGACGTAGCCGACGTCGACGTCCTGATCTCGTTTGCGATCGAACTGACCGACGAGTTTTACCAACGCGCGACCCGTTTGAAGTGGATTCAATGTCTAGCGACCGGCGTCGACCAGGTGTTGCGCTGTCCATCGCTCCGGCCGGACACGATTCTGACCAGCGGGCGCGGCGTTCACGGTGCGCCGATGCGCGAGACTGTGGTCTATCTGATGATGGCGGTGAGCCGCGACGTGAAAAGCCTCGTCGGTGAGCAGAAGGCGCATGTCTGGAACCGGCGCTTCTACAATCTGTTCACCGGCAAGACGGCCGCCGTCGTTGGTGTCGGCGTTGTCGGCACTGCGATCGCCCAACTTCTAAAGGCCTTCGGCATGCAAGTGATCGGCGTCTCCCGCACGCCGCGCACGGTCGAAGGCTTTGACGAAATGATGCCTACGGAGCGGTTGCACGAAGCCGCGGGTCGCGCTGATTTCCTAATCAATGTGCTGCCGGCGAACGCGGACAATGCGTTGCTGTTCAACCGCGCGGTGTTCGCGGCAATGAAGCCTTCCGCCTATTACATCAGCGCCGGCCGTGGCCAGACCGTGGATGAGCCGGCGCTGATAGCCGCGCTGCGCGAGCGCCGTATTGCCGGCGCGGGCCTCGACGTGTTTCAGACCGAGCCGCTTCCGGCCAACAGCCCGTTCTGGGACCTGCCGAACGTGTTCATGACGCCGCATCTTGGCGGCTACACCATCGAGTACGAAAACTTGATCATGCCGCTGATCACCGACAATATGCGGCTCTTTCTCGCTGGCCGGCACGCCGAGATGCAAAACGTCGTCAAACACTGAGCGCACTTACTCCGGCGGCGTGCCGTTGGCGGCCAGGACCTCGCCGGCGAGGTAGAGCGAGCCGGTGATGAGGACGCGTGGCGCCGGATGAATTTCCAGCTTGCCGGCGAGGCCGAGCGAGCTCTCCACATCGTCGCTTTCGATCGCCGGAATACCGATGCCGCGAGCGATATCGGCGAGAGCCGCCGCCGGCATCGCCTTGTCCTGATGGATCGGCACCGCGATGACGCGGCGGGCGAGGCCCGCGAAATTGCGCAAAAAGCCTTCGCTGTCCTTGGTCGACAGCATGCCGACAATCAGTACCAGCGGCCGCGACACACGCTCTTCCAGATCGGCAAGCGCCGCGGCAATGGCGCGCCCGCCGTCGGCATTATGACCGCCGTCGAGCCAGAGTTCGCTTTCCGGCGCCAGCATTGCGGCGAGCCGACCCTGTGACAGCCGCTGCATCCGCGCCGGCCAGTCAACCCGGATCATGCCGGCTTCGAAGGCCGGTGCGGGCAGCTTCAAACCACCTCTGCGCAACGCCGCGATCGCGGTGCCGGCGTTTTCGAACTGATGTCGCCCGTAAAGTTTGGGCGCCGGCAGATCGAGAAGCCCGTCGTCGTCCTGATAGACGAGCCGCCCGCGCTCTTCGGTCGCGGTCCAGTCCTCGCCGGCGATAGCGAGCGGCGCTTTGACCCGCGCCGCCTGCCGTTCGATGACCGAAAGCGCATCGTGCGGCTGGCTGGCGACTATTGCCGGCACGTCGCGCTTAAGAATGCCGGCCTTCTCGGTGGCGATGGCAACGAGGGTGTCGCCGAGAAAGTCGCGATGATCGAGCGACAGCCGCGTGATCACACTGGCCAGCGGGTGTTCGACCACATTTGTTGCGTCAAGACGGCCGCCGAGCCCCACCTCGAGAAGCAGAAAGTCAGCAGGGTGGCGGGAGAACAGCAGGAATGCCGCCGCCGTCTCCATTTCGAACACCGTAATCGGCGCGTCGCCGTTGTTGGTCTCGCACTCGGCGAGCGTATCAGCGAGTTCGTCATCGCCGACGAACCGGCCGCCGCCCGTTTGCGCGATGCGGAAGCGTTCGTTGAGGCGAACCAAATTGGGCGAGGTGTAGACGTGGACGCGCTGATCGGCCGCCTCCAGGATCGCGCGCATGAACGCGATAGTTGAGCCTTTGCCGTTGGTGCCGGCGACGTGAATG
>JBAUGC010000921.1:0-1791 GCA_049679485.1 Xanthobacteraceae bacterium | reverse complement strand
GTTTCTTGTGGGTGTAATCGACGGTGGCGGACCGGGTGATCTTCTCGCGATAGGCCACTTGTGGCGCGCCGATATTGGCGTCGACTTTATAAGTGCGCTTGAGGATATCGACTTTGATATCGAGGTGAAGTTCGCCCATGCCCTTTATAATGGTCTGGCCGGACTCCGGATCGGTGTTGACACGGAATGATGGATCCTCGGCTACCAGTTTTGCCAGCGCCACGCCGAGCTTCTCCTGGTCGGCCTTCGACTTTGGCTCGATCGCGATTTCGATGACCGGGTCGGGGAATTCCATCTTTTCCAGGATCACCGGCTTCTGCGGATCGCACAGCGTGTCGCCGGTGCGCACTTCCTTGAGCCCCGCGAGCGCGACGATGTCGCCGGCAAACGCCTCCTTGATGTCCTCGCGATTGTTGGCGTGCATCAACAGCATGCGGCCGACGCGTTCCTTGCGGTCCTTGGTCGAGTTCATCACGCCGGTCGAGCTCTCGAGCGTACCGGAATAAATGCGGCAGAACGTGATCGTGCCGACGAACGGATCGTCCATGATCTTGAACGCCAGTAGCGCCATCGGCGCCGTGTCGGACGGCAGCCGCACAACCTCGTTGCCCTTGAGGTCGACGCCCTTGATCGGCGGCACGTCGAGCGGCGACGGCAGATAATCGACGACGGCGTCGAGCAGCGGCTGCACGCCCTTGTTCTTGAAGGCAGAGCCGCACAGCACCGGAAAAAACGCGCTAGCAATGGTGGCCTTGCGGATGAGGCGCTTCAGTGTGGCTTCGTCCGGCTCTTTGCCTTCGAGGTAAGCCGTGGTCGCGTCGTCGTCGAGTTCGACGGCGGCCTCGACGAGCTTCTCGCGATATTCCTTGGCCTGATCCACAAGCTCGGCCGGGATTTCAATGTCGTGGTATTTGGCGCCGAGGGTTTCTTCGTCCCAAACCACGCCAACCATGCGGACGAGATCGATGATGCCCTTGAACTGGTTCTCGGCCCCGATCGGGAGCTGGATGGCGACCGGCTTGGCGCCGAGGCGATCGACGATATCCTTCAGGCACTGGAAATAATCCGCGCCGGTCTTGTCCATCTTGTTGCAGAACACGATGCGCGGCACTTTGTAGCGGTCGCCCTGGCGCCACACCGTCTCGGTCTGCGGCTCCACGCCCTGGTTGGAATCGAGCACGCAGACCGCGCCGTCGAGCACGCGCAGCGAGCGTTCCACCTCAATGGTGAAATCGACGTGGCCGGGCGTGTCGATGATGTTGAGCCTCTTGCCGTTCCAGATCGCGGTGGTGGCGGCCGAAGTGATGGTGATGCCGCGCTCCTGCTCTTGCTCCATGAAGTCCATGGTCGCGGCGCCGTCGTGGACCTCGCCGATCTTGTGGCTCTTGCCGGTGTAATAGAGGACGCGCTCGGTCGTCGTGGTCTTGCCGGCATCGATGTGCGCCATGATGCCGAAATTGCGGTAGTCCTCGATGGGATGGGTGCGGGGCATGGGGAATTCCTTCGCTGTCGCCTGATTCACCAGCGATAGTGCGAGAAGGCACGGTTGGCTTCCGCCATCCGGTGCGTATCTTCGCGCTTCTTGACGGCGTTCCCCCTGTTATTGGATGCGTCGAGCAACTCTGCGGAGAGCCGCTCGGTCATCGTCTTTTCGTTGCGTTCGCGCGCCGCGGAAATGATCCAGCGGATACCGAGCGCCTGGCGCCGCGAGATGCGTACCTCGACCGGCACCTGATACGTGGCGCCGCCGACGCGGCGCGAGCGCACTTCGATCGACGGCATGACGTTGTC